>NZ_JBHZCN010000016.1:0-97874 GCF_042755465.1 Kitasatospora sp. NPDC059160
TCGTACTGGACGTACTTGGGCGATTCGGGCGTGCGTCCAGGCGGGATGCCCGGCGTCGCGCGCCTGGCAAGATCCGCCGGACAGGCCCTAGGCCGCGGCACGGATCACGGTGCCCTGCCCGCCCTGCACGCTGACCGTCTGCCGGGCCGCCGCCGGCCCGGTCCAGGCCGCCGACCTCCTGCTGCACCGCTGAACACCCCACCGCCGGAGCGTGGGGAACGCGCGATGAGCATCACCCCCGGAGGCTCCGAGCCCCGGAACCCAGGTCCCCCGGCCTCGGAGCGACACCCCACCGACGTCGAGAAGTCCGTGCACCGGTTGCCCTGCCGCTGAGCCCATGAGCCCCGCAGGCCCGGTGGCCCCACCCGGCGCCGACCGGGAGCGTCAGCCCCGATCGGCGGCCGCGGCCCGCACCTTGAGCGCCGCGTCGATCCCCCGCACGAACTGGTCGAGGTCGTCCGGCGTGCGGGAGGTGATGAGACGCCAGCCGTTCGTGTCGTCCGTGACGAGCGCGGCGTCCGTCCAGTCGGCGCCGGCGTTGGCGAGGTCGGTGCGCAGCGACGGGTAGGAGGTGAGCTCCTTTCCGTACACCACGCCGGCCTCGACCAGCACCCACGGACCGTGGCAGATCGCGGCGACCGGGCGGCCGGAGGTGGTGAAGGCGAGGACGAGGTCGACGGCTTTCCGGTGCGTCCGGAGGGCGTCAGCGTTGAGGGTGCCGCCCGGGACGAGGAGCAGGTCGTAGGCGTCCGCGTCCACGTCGTCGAGGGTGTGCGTCGGTTCCACCGTCTCGCCGCGCTTCTCGTCCCCGACGAGGGTGCGGATGTCGTCCCGGCTCGGGGCGGCGATGTCGACGTGGACGCCGTCGTCACGCAGGTGCCGTACCGGGACGAGGAGTTCGTCCTGTTCGACACCGTGGTTGGTCACGATCGCGAGGACCTTGGTGTGGTTGTTCACGGCTGCCTCCTGTGGCCTCTTCCGGGCCCGGGCCGTCGTCGCCCGGGCCCCCGGACCGCTGCGGGTACCCGGTCTCCGGGCCCCCACCCGGGATTCGCCGGGCCAGGTTCGGGTAGCCGCGCGGCAGCGGCGAACCCCGGCGTCCGCCCCGAGGACCAGGAGGAAGCGGTGAGTGTGAGACGAAGCTCGTGGGCCATAGCGATGCGCGGCCGGCACGGACACGAACGCACGGATCCCGACGGAGCGAGGCCGTTCCCGCCCTCCGTCGTCCGTCCGCACTCCAGGCGGTCCGCCACGGTCGCGGACGCACCGGCGGTCGACCGCCGGAACCCGGACGTTCCGCAGGGGCCGGCCCCGGAACCGGAGCCGCCGGCAGCCGACGCCGTCGCACCGTGAGGCCGACCCCGCCCACCACCGGAGCCCCGGGGGCTCCGCCGTGCCGCCGCGTCCCCCTGTCGTGCCGTCAGTCCTCGCCGGGGTCGCCGTAGCGGGCCCGCCACTCGCGCGCCCTGGCGTTGTGCCACTCGACGCCCTGGGCGGCCTGCTGGATCGAAAGACCGCTGAGCTCGGCGACCGTGCTGAGCGGGACGGGCTCGCCGTCGCACTCTGCGAGCGCGCGGCAGACCTTGCCGGCCCACAGCTCCTCCGGCACGAACGGGCGCTTGCGGTACTGCGCGATCAGATCAGCCAGGTGGTTGACGGTGCAGGCGGTCAGCGCCCGTTCGCCGTCCAGGCTCTGGTCGCTGACGTGCAGCGCGGAGGAATCCGGCACGAGCACGCCGAGCAGGTCGCCCTCGTCGACGGCCCGGCCGCAGAGGTCGCAGAGGTCGAGTGTTCCGGGGATGCCGTCGGACTGGTCGTCCGCTGGGGGGCCGATGTCCTCCATGCGGCGCGCCTACCCGCCGGGTCACAGACCAACCACCTGCCCGAGCAGCGGGGGACGTCGCACCCGGTGACGCCGCAGAACGGTCGCAGCGGTCAGTCGGTGAGCACGGCGGCAGGGTCGATCCGCCCCTCCACGAGGGCGCGGGCCGCGTCGGCGACGCCGGTGCCGCTGCGGCGGGCGTGGTCCCGGAGCGCGTCGAAGGCGCCGTCCATGTCGAGGCCGCCGGCCTCCGCGAGGACGCCCTTGGCCCGCTCGATGGCAGTGCGGTCCGCCGGCGAGGCGCTGATCTCCTCGGCGGCGGTCTGCTCCCGCCCGTAGCGGCGCTGGAGCAGCGCGATCACGGCCAGGTCGGCCAGCGGCTTCAGAACGTCCGGGCCGTCCTCGCCGGGCTCGATCCCGGGGTGGACGTCGAAGACGTTGAGCGCGCCGACGACCCTGCCGTCCAGGCGCAGCGGCACCGCGCGAACCGAGCGGAACCCGAGGTCGAGGGCGCGCGGCACGAAGCGGGGCCAGCGGGCCCCGGCCCGGTCGAGGTCCCGGACGACGACCTGTTCGCCGGTGCGGTGGCAGTCCAGGCAGGGCCCCTCGCCGATGGCGATCTGCAGGGCCTCCAGGCGGCGGACCCGGTCGTTGGAGTAGGCGATGTCGCGCAGCTCGCCACGGCGGTCCGCGACGACGAGACCGGTGCCCGCCGTCCCGCTGAGCGCCGTGCACACTTCGGTGAGCCGGTGCAGGAACTCGACGGTGTCGTAGCCGGGACCGATCAGCGATTCGGTGAGCCCGGCGAACGCCTCGTTCACGCGGGCCTCGCGCGTCATGACCGCCTCCAGTTCCCTTCGGGGCCAGGCTACGCCCGCGCCGGGCCGTCGGTCATCCGTCATCGGTCCTCCTCGGTGAACCGCAGCCGTCGCTCCACGACGTCGTGCGCAACCTCGTCGACCTCGCGGTCGTGGGCGAAGGCGTGGGCGCGGAGCCGGTCGAGGACCTCCTCGGCAGGTGCCCCCAGCTGCACCATGATCATGCCGACCGCCTGGTCCACCTCGACGCCGTTCAGCGGCGGGTCGTCGAGCCACGGCTGGACGGGCACCTCGCCCGAGGGCGTCATGAAGGAGCCGACGATGGCGAGGGTCACGCTGGTGGCGGCGACCTGGATGTCGGCGACCTCACCGGCCGCCGGGAGCCCGGGGGTGGCGCGGTACAGGCTGAGCACGCCGATGCCGGAGGACCCGAGGTGGAGCGGCGAGGCGTAGACGCTGCGAAGGCCCCGGTGGTCGACGACGGCGGTCGAGGCGAGGTCCGTCACCAGGACCGGCCAGCGCACCTCCGCCCGTGCGAGCAGGTCGGCGACGGCCACCGGCCGACGGCTGCGGAAGGCGTCCACGCCGGGGCCCTCGCCAAGGCTGAACTGCCGCTCCTCCAGGTGGCGGGCCCGGCCGTCGCCGGCCCAGACGCCGGCCCGATGGCCGGTGTCGGCCATGAGGGTGATCGAGGCGGCCTCCACGGACAGGGCGTCGACACATGCCGCGCAGAGGCGTTCGGGCAGAGAGGGGCGGCCCGGGCCGTTGACGGCCTCGGCCATGATCTGCGCGATCCGCGTCAGATCGGCCATTTCCGCGCCTCGTTCTCCTCGCCTGCGGCCGACCCGGGCCCTCCGGCTGCCGTCCCGGTCGTCATGGTCGTCCTGGTCGTCGGGTTCTCCCGCACCACGGCGGCTCGCGCCGCGGCATGATCACCGAAGTACAGGTGTCCGGGCCGTCACCACGGGACCACCATCCGTTGCGCGTCTACCCGGATCGGTCCGGCGCACACCCGGGAACGGGTTTCGGCTGCCCCGCCCCGGCAAGCCGCCCGGTATGAACGCTCCCCTGAATCCCTCAGCCCTGCTGAACTCCTCATCCCTGCGCGCGGACCGGTGGGCCCGCCGGCTGCGGCGGGCGCTCGACGCGCCGTCGCACTGGGAGGTCCTCGACCGCCCGGCCGGGCCGATCGCCGATGCTGTGGAGGCCCTCCCGCTCGGCCCGTACCGCGACGCGCTGCACGGCGTCTGGCTCGGGCACCCGCTGCACCCGGTGCTGGTCCAGGTGCCGATCGGCTGCTGGACGTCCGCCGCGCTGCTGGACTTCCTCCCGGGTGCCCGGCGCCCGGCCGACGCCATGGTCACCGTCGGGCTGCTGGGCGCCGCCCCGGCCGCGCTGGCCGGCTGGGTGGACTGGGCCCGGCTGGACGCGCCACGCCGCCGCACCGGTCTGGTGCACGCGCTCGCCAACACCGTCGGCGTGCTGCTGTACGCGGGCTCGCTGTCGGCCCGCTGCCGGGGCCGCCGCGCCCGCGGGCGGCTGCTCGGGCTGGCAGGCCTCTGTGCCGTCACGGCCGGCGGCACGCTCGGCGGTCACCTGGCGTACGCGCAGGCCGCCGGACCCGACCGGACCGCCGCCGTGCCCCGGCTGGCGCCCGCGGACTGGGTCGGACTCGGGCCATTGAACGACTTCCCGCCGGGCGAGCCCGTCCGCAGGACGGCGGGCGGGGTGCCCGTGGTCGTGGTCCGGGTGGGCGAGCGCTGCCACGTGCTCGCGGAGCGCTGCTCCCACCTCTCCGGCCCGCTCGCCGAAGGCACGGTGACCGACGGCTGCCTGCGCTGCCCGTGGCACGGCAGCGAGTTCCGCCTCCGGGACGGCCAGGTCGCCGCCGGCCCGGCCACCGCGCCGCAACCGGTGTTCGAGACCCGGGTGCTGTCCGGGCACCTGGAGGTGCGGCTGCCGGGAGCCGGCTGACCCGTTGATGGAGCCGACGGCTGACCGGCCGTCACCGTTCCGCACCCCGATCAGGGGCTGTCGCCGGGCGATCGAGCAGTCGGATCGAGAGGTCGGAGGATCCATGGCCGACGTCGTCTCCTCACCTCGCGGCACACGCCGCCCGGCCGGTGCACCGTGCCGACGGTTCCGGCGCACGGCCGAGCGACAGTGGCTCGCGATGCGCCACCGGAGCGACTACCGGGAACCGCCCGCCCGGCTCTGCCGGCAAGGGGCCGGCCGCTCACCGGGCCCCTGCACGGCGCAGGCGCGCAGCACCGCGCAGGCGAGGGCGAGGGCGAGGGCCCAGCAGCCGGTCACCGTCAGCGCGAGAGGCGCGGCCGTGGTCCGGAGGCCGGCCGCGAGCAGGCCCAGGGAGAGCAGCCCGAGCGCCAGGACCGTCCGGGTCCGTGCACCCCGGGTGGCCTCCAGGGCCCGGCTGCGCAGCCCGAACACGATTCGACGCCCCAGGGCACCGCGCCGCCGCCCACGCCAAGCCGCTGCCCGCCGCTGCCGTCCGTCCATGACGTCCTGCCTCCTCGCACGCCCGTCCCCCGGTCCGCCGGTCCGGGTTCCCCGTCGGGGCGCGGACTAACGCACGACCTCGTGTCGCGCTCGGAGGCGGACGGCGAGGAGGCAACTGTCGTCCGCGGGGTTGGGGCCGCCCAGCCGGTCCGCGAGGTGGTCGAGCAGCCCGACGAGGTCGGCGGCGGGGTACTCCTCGGCGGCGCGCAGCAGGCGGTCGGGGCGGCCGGTGTCGGCGTCCCGGCGGTTCAGCAGGCCGTCCGTCCAGAGCAGGACGGTGTCGCCGGGGTCCAGCGGCTGGACGGTGTCGCGGTAGCGGCTCTCGGGCAGCGCTCCGAGGACCGTGCCGGTGGGCCCGGCGGCCGGCGCGGCGGCCCCGCCCCGGAGCAGGGCGGGCGGCGCGTGCCCGGCGGCGCTCCAGGTGAGCGTGCGGGCGGCCGGGTCGAGCAGGGCGCACAGCACGCTGGCGATCCGGCGGCCGCCCCGGTGGCAGAGCAGCACGTTGAAGCGGTCGAGCGACCGGGCTGGGCCGGCGCCGACGATGCAGAGCCCGCGCAGCGCGTACCGCAGCTCGGACATGCCGACGGCGGCGGCCAGGCCGTGGCCGCTGACGTCGCCGACCGCGAGCAGCACCGGACCGCCGGGTAGGGCGGTGAGGTCGTACCAGTCGCCGCCCACCCGGCGGTGGTCGCCGGCCGGCAGGTAGCGGGCGGCGTGGTCCAGGCCCGCGAGCGGCGGGTCCGGCTCGTCCGGCGCTCCCATCAGGGCGTTCTGCAGGGCCTGGGTGGTGCGGTGCTCGGCCGCGGCCCGGCGCTGCTGCTCCGCGAGCCTCGTCCGCACTCCGAGCAGGACCTGCTCGGTACGGTGCCGCTCGGTCACGTCCTGGAGGACGCCCCGCACGGCGCACACCCGCCCGGTGGCCGGGTCGACGACCGCCTCCGCAGCGATCCGGACCGTCCGCGCCCCCGGCCCGGGCGGCCCGACCGCGACGTCCACGGCGGGCGGCCGCTGCCCGCCCAGCAGCAGCCGCACCAACGCCCCGACGACGGCCCGGTCGGACGGCCGGACCCGGGCCAGCACCTCGGCCGCGCCGACCGGGCCCGGCCGCCCGGGGTCGAGGCCCAGCAGCAACCGGGCCTCCGGCGAGAGCGACGGGCCCGGCTCCCCGGGCGACCACGCGAAGCTGCCGACGCCGGCCAACCGCTGGGCGTCGCCGGCTCCCGCCGCAGGCTCGGCGGCGCCGTCCGCGGCGCGCCAGGTGAGCAGCAGCCCGTCGAGGAACGGCACCGCCCGCAGGGTGAGCGGCTCCCCCGGACCGGTGGGGCCGTCCGCCCTGGCCGGGTCGTCGGCGCCCGCGCGGTCGTACGTCCTCGTGAAGTCCTCGGTCCGGCCCTCGTACCGGGCGCCGGTGCCGGCCGCGTCCAGGATCCGCGCGAAGGGCCCGGCCGCGACCAGCCCGGGGAACACCTCGGTCAGGCGCCGGCCGATCATCGGGGCGGAGCCGGCCGCGGCGTTCGCGTACCTGATGCGCAGGTCGGTGACGGCCCCCTCGCTGCCGCCCTCCCGGACCACCGACAGCACCAGGACCGGCTCGAACATCGCGTCCAGCACGCCGCGGAACCAGTACTCCCCGCCCGGCACCACCAAGCCCGGCTCGCCGCCCCCGGCCGCGGCGACCCGCAGCAGGTGCCCCGCCGCCAGGCCGGCCAGCGCGTCGAGGTAGCGGGTGGCCGCCCGGGCCCGCTCGGGCGGGCCGTCCCAGCCGAGGCTCATCGCCCCGACGATCCGGTCCCCGCTGCGCAGCGGCACCGCGCAGGCCGTCCGCCCGGGGACGATCCGGCCGGTCTCGGGGGCTCGTCCTCCGGTGTCCTGCGCGTCGAACTCCCAGACCAGGCCGCCGCCGTGGGCGGCGGTGGCCAGCGGCACGCCGGTCTCCGGCGGGATCCGCCGCCACTGGCTGACCCGGCGCGGCTCCACTCCGTGGCTGCCGAGCAGCGTCAGGGCGCCGTCCGGCTCCAGCAGGCCGAGGACGACGGCGACGACGCCGAGCGGTGCCAGCGCCACCTCGTGCAGCAGCCGGGCCAGTTCCTCCGGGGTCTCCGCCGCGGCCAGTGCCGAGACGGCCAGGTGGTAGCGGGCGGCCAGGCCGGGTACCGGGGCCGGGCGGAGGGCGCCGGGCGCCGCCGGGACGGGCCCGGCGGCGGGCTCGACGGGTGCGGGCGGATGCCGCACCGGGCGGACGAACTCCTCGACGGCCTCCTGGAGCGCCGTGTCCGCGGCGAGGTCCGTGATGGGTGCCGCGAGGCCGACCAGCCCGGCGGCGATGTCCGCGACCCGCCGGTTGGTGTCCTGGGAGAGCCGTACCAGGTGGCCGAAGGCCTCGTCCGGCGTGCAGCCCAGTCGCTCGGTGAGCATGCCCTTGGCCTGCTCGATCACGCCCCGGGTGCGCATCGCGCGGCGCAGCCCCTCGGCCTCCGCGCGCAGCCGGTCCACCGCCTCGCGCAGCACAGTGGTCTCGTCGGCCCGGGCGGTCACGGAGGCGCGCCGGTCAGCCACAGGCCGCCGCCACGTCCGGGTAGAGCGGCAGCACCGCCGACACCCCGCTCAGTTCCACGACGTCCCGTACCCGCGGCGCGGCGCCCGCCAGCCGGAGCCCTCCCCCGCCCTCCCGCACCCGCCGGGCGGCGCCGAGCAGGGCGTTGAGGCCGCTGGAGTCGACGAAGCCGACCGCGGCCAGGTCCACGACCAGCCGGGGCGCACCGCCGTCGACCAGCACGTCGAAGAGCCTCCGCAGCTCGGGGGCCGCGAAGTCGTCGAGATCACCGCTGAGCGGAACGACCTTCCAGCCGTTGACCTCGGGAAAGTCCTTCATCCGGATCACCCTCACCACGTGGGCCCCCCTCCAGGCTAGGACCTGAGGAGCCGCTTGGAGCCGGCCCGGGCGGGCAGACGCACCCTCGCGGGCCCGATCCGTGGCGGGTCCGCGCACCGCCGCGCGGAGGAGGACGGCATGAACCCGGTCGAACGCGGGCTGCGCTCGGTGGACGGCTTCCAGCAGCGCCACCGGCCCACCGCCCTGGTCGTCGGCGTGGTCAGGAAGTACGGCGACGACCGCGGCGGGCTGCTCGCCGCGCTGATCAGCTACTACGGCTTCCTCGCCCTGATCCCGCTGCTGCTCCTGCTGAGCACCGTCCTGGGCTTCGTCCTGCACGGCAACCCCGGCGCGCAGAGGTCCGTCCTCGACTCCGCGCTCGCCGACTTCCCGATCATCGGGGACCAGCTCCGCCAGAACGTCCACTCGCTGCGGGGCAGCGGCTTCGCCCTCGCCGTCGGCATGCTGTTCCTGCTCTACGGCGCGCTGGGCGTCGCCCAGGTGCTCCAGCACGCGATGGCCGAGATCTGGAACGTCCCGGGGGTGCGCCGCCCCGGCTACTGGCCGCGGCTGGCCCGCAGCCTGCTGCTCCTGGTGGTGCTCGGCGCCGGCCTGGTACTCGGCACGGGGGCCGCCTCGGTCGTCGCCTCCTCGCTCGGCGGGCCCGCCGCCCGGGTGGGCGGACTGCTCGTCTCCGCGCTGCTGAACGCCGCCCTGTGCCTGGTCTGCTTCCGGGTGCTCACCCCGCGCGGGATCCCGACCCGCGCGCTCCGGCCCGGCTGCGCGATCGCGGGCCCGCTGTTCACCGTCCTCCAGGCCTTCGGCTCCCTGCTCGTCGTGCACGAGCTGCGCCACGCCGGCCAGGTGTACGGCTTCTTCGCCACCGTGATCGGCCTGCTGTCCTGGCTCTACCTGGCCGCGCAGATCACCGTGTACGCCGCCGAGACGAATGTCGTCCTGGCCCGCCGACTGTGGCCGCGCAGCCTGCTCCAGCCGCCGCTCACCGACGCCGACGAACAGGTGCTCGGCGCGATCGCCCGGCAGGAGGAGCGGCGCCCCGAACAACGGGTCGACGTGGAGTTCACCGACCACGCCTCGGAGCAGAACGGCGCCCCCGGTGCGGAAGGTCGTGGCGGTGAGCCCGCCGGACGAGGTGAGCCCTCCGGATGATCCGGAAGGGTCTCACTCGCCCCGCCCGTCGGGGTGCCACTCGACGAGGGCGATCGTGGCGTCGTCGCGCAGCCGGTGGTCCTGGTGGGCGAGCAGCGCGTGGATCAGGTGGCGCAACGCCTCGGGGGCCGGTTCGCCGCTGGCCATGTGCCGGACGACGGTGTCGGTCAGGCGCTCCTCACCGAAGGTCTCACCGGTAACCGAGCGGGCGTCGGTCACTCCGTCGGTGTGGACCAGGAGCCGGTCGCCGGGCTGGAGCCTGAGGTGGTGGACGGCCGGCTGTTCGCGCTCCTGGAAGCCGAGTCCGAGCGGGAGTTCGGCGCGCCGCCGCAGGGCGTCGGCGACCACGTGCCGGCCGCGGATCAGCAGCGGCGTCGGGTGACCGCAGTTGACCCAGGTGAGCTCACCGGTGGCCGCGTCCAGGTCGGCGACGACGGCGGTCAGCAGCCGGTCCGGGATCCAGCGGCAGAGCGTGCGGTCGATGGCCTGCGCGATCTCCGCGAGGCCTCCGCCGGCCCGGCGGGTGCTGCGGCAGGCGGCCAGGGCCACCGAACTGGCGCCGCCGGAGGCGAGGTCGTGCCCCATCGCGTCGAACACGGACAGGTGGAGCCGCCCGGCCGCGACCGAGTGGTCGAAGGCGTCCCCGCCGACCTCGTAGGCGGGTTCGAGGACCGCGCTGGAGGTGACGTCGCGGGTGCCGATGGTGCGGGGCGGCAGGAAGGCCCAGAGGAGTTCGGCCTGGAGGCTCATCGGGCGGTCGCGCGTCGTTCGGACGATCATGTCGCTGAACGCGCCCTTGGAGACCACGAGCAGCGCCACCAGGGCCGCCAGCGACTCCCAGCGGACGAGCACGTCCGGTTCCGGCTGTGGGAGCGCGACCCGCAGGACGCCGATCCGCTCGATCCCGTCGACCAGCGGGAACCAGGCGACGGGCGACGGACCGGCGGAGAACTGGGTGCAGCGCAGCCGGTAGGCGCGCCCCGCGAGCGTGGACTCGATGTCGAGGCGCTCGCCCGGGTCCGGGCCCGACGGTTCGGGCAGCGGTGCGAGCTGCCGTTGCTGGACGTCGGCCAGGAACACCCGCGCCCCGGTGCCGCCCAGCCCGCGGACCGCCTCCTCCACCACACCCGGCAGCTCCCCCGGCCCGCTCGCCCGGGACCGGGCCAGCGCCCGCGCCAGGACCCGGCCCAACGTCTCCTCGTCACACGTCGGCATGTCGCACCTCCGATCACGGTCGCGCCTACCCACTGGCAGCCGGTCCGCACCCGCTCCGGGGCCACCTCCCGGCTCGGCCCGCCGGGCCCGTCCGGCGACCCGCTGCCCGGGCCGCCCGACGCCCCGGAGGTTTCGGCGTGCCGGACCGGGTTAGCCGCTCCGACGAGGAGCCCGAGCCCGCCACGAACGGAGGCTGCCATGACCGCGTTCGGCTACTTCCTGTCCTGCGAGGAGTTCACCCCCGCCCAACTGGTCGAACAGGCCCGGATGGCCGAGGAAGCCGGTTTCACCCGGCTCGCCGTCTCCGACCACTACCACCCGTGGAACGACGCCCAGGGCAGCAGCCCGTTCGTCTGGGGCGTGATCGGCGCGCTCTCGCAGGTGACCCGGCTGCCGGTGACGACGCTGGTCACCTGCCCCACCGTCCGGCTCCACCCGGCCGTCGTCGCGCAGGCGGCGGCGACGGCGGACGTGCAGCTGGCGGGCGGCCTGCGGCTGGGTGTCGGCACTGGCGAGGCGCTCAACGAACACGTCCTGGGCGACCGCTGGCCGCCGTTCGGCGTGCGCGCGGAGATGCTGGAGGAGGCCGTCGCCGTGATGCGAGAGCTCTTCACCGGCGAGGTCGTCAATCACCGCGGCACCCACTACACCGTCGAGAACGCCAAGCTCTACACCGCGCCGGAGAACGGCGAACTGCCCGTGTACGCCTCCGCGTTCGGCCCCAAGGCGGCCGAGACGGCAGCCGGGTTCGCGGACGGGCTGGTCACCATGGCCCCGGACGCCGAACTGATCGGCCGCTACCGGGCGGCAGGTGGCGACGGCCCCGTCCTCGGCGGCGTCAAGGTGTGCTGGTCGCAGGACCGCGAGCGCGCGGTCGAGACCGTCCACCGGCTCTGGCCCAGCGAGTTGCTCCCCGGCGAGCTGGCCCAGGTCCTGCCCACGCCGCGCCACTTCGAGCCGTCGAGGCCGTGCGCCTGGGCGAGGGCGGCGGCGCGCAGCCAGACGGTCAGGCCGCCGCAGCGGGTGGCGTCGGCCTGGAGGCAGTCGACGGCGGGGACCATGCGGGCGAAGTACGGGAGGTCGTAGCCGTACTCGCCGGCGGTGACGTCGGGGGTGACGGCGTCGCGGACGCGGCCCAGACCGGTGAGGTCGTCGGAGGAGACGGGCTCCTCGAACCAGGTGACGCCTTCGTCGGCGAGGGCGTGACCGATCCGCACGGCCTGCTTGCGCCGGTAGCCCCCGTTGGCGTCGGCATAGAGCTCGGTGCGGTCGCCGACGGCGGCGCGGGCAGCACGCACCCGCTCCAGGTCGCGGCGCTCCCGGGTGCCCCAGGACTCACCGATCTTGATCTTGACCCGGGGGATGCCCTGCTCCTCGCTCCAGCCGCGCAGCTGCCGCTCCTGCCGGGCGGCCGAGTAGGTGGTGAAGCCGCCGCTGCCGTACACCGGTACGGGGCGGGCGGCGCCGCCGAGCAGCCGGGCGAGCGGCAGTCCGAGCAGATGGCCGCGCAGGTCCCACAGGGCCAGGTCGAGGGCGGATACCGCCCCGGAGACCAGCCCCGGGCGGCCCGCGTTCCGGACCGCCCGGCTCATGGCCTCCTGGGCCCCGTCGGTGTCGTGCGGGTCACGCCCGGTGAGCAACGGGGCCAGTTCCTCGCGGATCACGGCGGCGGTGGCGGGCGCGCCGTAGGTCCAGCCGAGACCGGTGCACGGGCCGCTGACGGCCTCGGCCAGGACGAGCGTCGTCCTGGCCCAGGCGAGGGTGCCGTCGGCCTCGGGGGCGTCGGTGGGAACGGTGTAGACGCTCACGCCGGTCCGCTCGATCTCGGTCATGCCCGGCCCGCGGTTCGGTCCGCGGAGCCGGGGCCGCTCCCGTCCGGCGGGTCCTCGAACGGCTCGTCCGACCAGCCGGGCGCGTCATGGTCCTCCAGCCGTTCGCGCAGCCCGTTCAGCGTGGTGCTGAGCAGTCGGGAGACGTGCATCTGGGAGACGCCGATGCGGGCCGCGATCTCGGACTGGGTCAGGCCGTCCCAGAAGCGCAGTTTCAGCACGGTCTGCTCGCGTTCGGGGAGGTGGGCGAGCAGGGGGCGGACGGCGGTGCGGAAGTCGGCGAGGTCGATGCCGGGGTCGCAGTCGCCGAGGCGGTCGAGCAGCGCGCTGCCGCTGTCGTCGGTGTCCTGCTCGCGCAGCGCGTCCAGGGAGTTGGGGCGGTAGACCCGGCCGGCCACGAGTCCTTCGGTGGCCTGCGCCACGGTGAGGTGGAGGTCCTCGGCGATCTCCACCGGGTTCGGGAGGCGCCCGAGCTCCTGCTCCAGCCGGTCGGAGCCGCGGGCGACGCTCAGATAGAGCTCCTGCATGCTGCGCGGCACCCGGACGGGCCAGGAGGTGTCGCGGAAGAAGCGCTTGATCTCGCCGGCGATGGTGGGGATGGCGTAGGTGACGAACTCGACGCCGCGCTGCGGGTCGTAGCCGTCGACGGCCTTGATCAGGCCGATCGTGCCGACCTGGAGGATGTCCTCCATGTCCTCGGCGCGGTGCCGGAAGCGGGCCGCGATGAAGCGCACCAGCGGCATGTTCAGTTCGATGATCGTGCCGCGGACGTAGCTGTACGCAGCGCTCTCGCGGGCCAGGCCGATCAGCCGCTGGAACAGCGCGTCGCTCAGCTCGCGCGCTTCGGTCTTGCCCATCGCGCGCAGCTCGGCCTCGGTGAACCGGGGCGGCAGCTCGGACGGGGAGGGCTCGGACGGGAGGCCGGCGGTCGTCCGCACGGCACGGTGAACGGTCTCCGGAAGGGTGGACACTTGCTTCTCCTGGGCATCGGGGTGAACGCCCAGCTCCGCGAACGGGACCGCTCGCGTGCTGTGGACTTCTTCCCCCAGGACCTGTACCCGGCTTCTTCAAGCGAAGGTCCCGGTGGCACCCGGTGGGTGCCGGCGCGGCCACCGGATTCGGCTACGACCGCTGCAACAGGTGTTCTACCCCCACATATGACATGGAATTCACGTTTCAGCTGACTTTTTCTGATTCGTCCGATTCCCCGTGCCGGCAGACGGTTCGATTCCGTGTACAGGGAGGTCACGGTGCGGTCGGGGGCACCGCCTGCTGCTCGCCCACGGCGCGCGTTTGCCCGTGCCCGGCGCGGCTACACGCACGGACGGGCGGGGGCGGAAAGGAGACCGGCAGGAGACGGAGACCCGGGGCTGCGGTCCGACGCAGGGCGCGCCCCCGTGTCCCTCCCGGAGGCGACCCCTCATGGCGACGACGAACACAGGACGGACCGGGCGCGCCCACGCGCCGCGGACCGGGCGGCGGGAGTCCCCCGACGAACGGGCCGACCGGCGCTGGACCGACCTGCTCCAGGAGGTGCGGGTCGCCCAGACCGGCTCCCAGGTGCTGTTCGGCTTCCTGCTGAGCGTGGTCTTCATGGCCCGTTTCCCCCAGCTCGACGGGTTCGGGCGGGGGCTGTACGTGGTCACCGTCGTGCTCGGCGCTCTCGCCACCGGCGCGCTCACCGCACCGGTCGCCTACCACCGGATCTTCGCCGGGCACCGCCTCAAGCCCCAACTGGTCGACGCGGCCGCACGGTTGGTCGCGACCGGCCTGATCCTCCTGTCGCTCACCATCGGCTCCGCGCTGCTGCTCCTGCTACGGGTGGCGGCCGGATCCGCGGTAGCGGCCGGCATCGTCGGAGCCGTGCTGCTCTGGTTCGCCTTCTGCTGGTTCCTGCTGCCGGTCCGGCACCTGCGCCGCACCGACGGGCACTGCGCGCCACCGCTCGCCGATCCCGGCGCGCAGGACCCGCCCGGGCATGAGCCGTGACCGCTACGGCCCTGGCGCCGCAACCCGGGTGTCCCGGCCGCGAGGTTTCGGCTCCCCACCTCCGGCAAGACGCCCGCCATGAGGATCCGTACGCGCTCCGAACCCCGTACCGTCGTCATCACCGGCGCGACCGCAGGCGTCGGCCGGGCCTGCGTCCGCGCCTTCGCCACCGGCGGCGACCGCCTCGTCCTGGTCGCCCGCGGCTCGGCCGGGCTGCACGCCGCGGCCGCCGAGGCCCTGGCCGCCGGCTCACCGGTACGCACCGTCCTGGCCGACGTCTCCGACCCGGAAGCCTGCGAGGGGGCGGCCGCCCACGCGGAAGCCGAGTTCGGCCCGATCGACGTCTGGGTCAACGACGCCTTCGTGTCGGTGTTCGCGCCGTTCACCGAGATCACCCCCGAGGAGTTCAGCCGGGTCACCGAGGTCACCTACCTCGGGTACGTCAACGCCACCCGCGCCGCACTGCGCCGGATGCTGCCGCGCGACCACGGCACGATCGTGCAGGTCGGCTCGGCCATCGCCTACCGGGGCATCCCGCTGCAGACCGCCTACAGCGGCGCCAAGCACGCCATCCAGGGCTGGCACGAGGCGCTGCGCTGCGAACTGCTCGCCACCGCCTCGGGGGTGCGGGTGACCATGGTGCAACTGCCCGCCGTCAACACCCCACAGTTCGACTGGGTGCTCAACCGGCTGCGCGGCCGGGCCCGGCCCGTCCCCCCGGTTCACCAGCCCGAGCTCGCCGCCCGCGCCGTCCGGTACGCCGCCGACCACCCCGGGCGCCGGGAGTACTGGGTCGGCGCCAGCACCGCCGCCACCCTGCTCGCCAACGCGGTCGCTCCCGGCCCGCTCGACCGCTACCTCGCGCGCAACGGCGTCGACGCCCAGCAGGACGACCAGCCGCGCCGGGACCAGGACCCCGACAACCTGTGGACACCCGCCGACGACGACGCCGACCACGGCGCGCACGGGCGCTTCGACGCCGAGGCCCGCGAACGCAGTGCCCAGCTGTGGGCCTCCCAGCACCACGGGCTGCTCGCCGCCGGCGGGGCGGCCCTGCTCGGCGCCGCGGCGGTCGGTGCCCTGGCCCGGGGGCGGTGACGAGCGGTGACCGGGCAGATGAACTCATGGCCCCGGAAACCGCGTTGACCGAACGCCCCCCCGTAGCCGCGCATGGAACCGCGTTCCCCGGGCAGGCGCCGCAAGGGACGGACTTGCCCCCACCGGCGAAACGACGAACGCCATGGGCTTCTCCCGAAAGCCAGGCGACATGGCCGAGACGGCCCGCGCCAGAACGGCCGCCGGGACGTTCGAGGAGGTGAACAGGATGAACGACGGGAAGGACCGCGTGCCGGTCGAGTCGGTACCCCCGGTCGAGACGCCCGAGTCACGGATGACCGGCGAGGGCGGACCGCCGCCCGAGCACGAGGAGGAGAAGGGACCGCAGGACGGCCCCGAGTACGAAGTCACCGAGCCGGCCCACGAGTCCGCGCCACCCGAGCGGGGGCGACGGGCCGGCCGATGATCACAGGATCCGCTGCCGCACTGCGGCAACCGGGTGGTCCGACAAGGTGATCCCGCACGCGACGGCGTTGCGCGCGGGATCCTCCCGTCGGCCGAACGGTACACCTGGGGCCGCTCGCCATGGTGGCGTGCCCGGCAACGACACATGGGGGTGGTGCGATGCGATCGATGTTCGAACTCATGCTCTGGTGGGGGATGTTGCTGCTCCTCAACACCGTGTTCATCAGCTCGGTGACACCGCTGGAGATCGCGGTCGGCGGCGGCGTCGCGCTGCTCGGTGCGGTCGGCGCCCTCGCCGTCCGGCGCGCCTCCGGCGCCACGCCCGGCGGCCCGGCCCGACTCGCCCGCTCCACCCTGGCATTCCCCTGGACCCTGCTGGCCGACACCGGCCGACTGGTGCTCCTCCTGACGTCGCCCGCCCGCCGACAGGAGGCCGGCTTCCGCACCGTCCGCCTCTCCACCGGTACCGGACCGGCCTGGGCCGCAGCCCTGCTGTCCTCGACCCCCGGCGCGTACGTCGTCTCCCACGAGGGCGGCTGGGATGACGGCGACTCGGGCGGCGGCGTCGCGCTGACCGTACACAGCCTCGGCGGGCGGACCTCGGCGCTGGAAGCCGCCCTGACGGGCAGCGGCCGGTGAACGCCTGGCTGCTGGCGGCGACCCTGCTCGCCGCCGCCGGATTCGGCCCGTGCCTGCTGGTCGGGCTGCGCGGCGAGCCCCACGAGCGCCTGGCCGGACTCAACCTCGCCGCCGCGGTGTGCTCCACCGTCCTGCTGCTGCTCGCCCAGGGCTACGGCCGCCCCTCTTACACCGACCTCGCCCTCGACCTGGCGGTGCTCGCGCCGGCCGGGACACTCGTGTTCACCCGTCTCCTCGCCGGATCGGACGCCGGGAAGCACAGCGGGGAGGAGCGCCGATGAGCCGCCACGTCCTCGCCGTGGTCCTGCTCTGCGCGGGCACCGCCGTCCTTCTGCTGTCCGCCCTCGCGCTGGTCGTGCTGCCCGGCCCGCACCTGCGGCTGCACGCGCTCTCCCCCGCCGCCACCCTCGGCGCCCCACTCGTCGCGCTCGCGCTGGCGATCGACACCGGGCCGGGGCGGGCGGCGGTGAAACTCCTGGTCATCGGCGCGCTGCTGGCCGCGGGGGGCACGGTGACCACCATGGCCATCGGCCGCACCACCCTCCGTGCCGAGCAGCACTCGGACCGGGGGGCCGGACGGTGACCGACGCCCTCATCGTGATCGCCCTGCTGCTCACGGCCGTCACCGCGACCGCCGCCGCGCTCACCCGCGACCCCGTCCGGCAGGCCGCCGTCCTCGCTCTGCTCGGGTTGAGCCTCGCCCTGCTGTTCACCGTGCTCCAGGCACCCGACGTCGCACTGTCCCAGCTGGGCGTCGGCAGTGCGATCACCCCGCTGCTCATCCTGCTGACCGTCCGCAAGGTGAGCCGCAAGGAACACACCGACGACGACCGTCCGGACCGCACCGAGTGAGCCGCACCACGCGCCTGCGGCTCTTCCTGACCGCGGCCGCCGTCCTCGCCGCCGCCCTGGTCGTCGCCGCCGAGCAGCTCCCGGGCTTCGGAGGCACCCAACACCCTTACGGCGAAAGGGCGGTGGCAGCCGGTCTGGCCCGCCGGACCGCCAACATCGTCTCCGCCGTCAACTTCGACCAGCGCGCCTTCGACACCCTCGGCGAGGAGTCGATCCTGTTCGGCTCGGTGCTCGGCGCGGGGATACTGCTGCGCCTGGCCCGGGACGAGCACAAGCGCCGGGCCGCCGCCGAGCGGGTGCTGCCCGCCACCCGGCTGTTCGGCGCCACCCTCCTCCCGGTCGCGGTGCTGACCGGCGGATATCTCGTCGCCCACGGCCAGTTGAGCCCCGGCGGAGGCTTCCAGGGCGGCGTCGTGCTCACCACCGCCCTGCACCTGGCCTACGTCGCCGCCGACTACCGGGTGCTGAAACGGATCCGCCCGCTGGCCGCCCTCGACGTCACGGACGCGATCGCCGCCGGCTCCTACGCCGCGCTGGGCCTGATCGGCCTAATCCAGGGCGCCGGCTACCTGGCCAACACCCTGCCGCTCGGCACCTTCAACGAACTCTCCTCCAGCGGACTGGTGGCCGTCATCAATGCCGCCGTCGGCGTGGAGGTCGGCTCCGCCGTCGTGGTGCTGCTGGCGCACTTCCTCGACCAGGCCGTGGAGGTCACCCCCCGAAGGAGCCCCCGATGACCGTCTTCCCCTACTTGGTGGCCGCCTGGATCCTGCTCGCCGGCCTGTACGGCCTGGTCACCAGCCGCAACCTGGTGCAGGCGGTCGGCTGCCTGGCCGTCGCGCAGTGCTCGACCTACGTGCTGCTGCTCGCCGTCGGCTACCGCCGGGGCGCCACCGCGCCCGTCTACTCCGACCTGCCGACCGACGCGCCGGTCGTCGACCCGGTGGTCCAGGCGCTCGCGCTCACCGACGTCGTCGTCGGCGCGACCGTCACCGCGCTCCTCCTCTCCCTCGTGATCCAACTGCGCAAGCGGCACGGCACGGTGGACCCGGAGGACCTCACCGGACTGCGAGGGTGACGCGCCGGTGAGCACCGCCGACCTCCTACCGCTGGCCGTCGCCGTCCCCCTGCTGGGCGCGGCGCTGCTGGCCGTCGCCGGACGGTGGCTGCCCCGCCCCGGCCGCGACGCGCTCGCCACCGCCTGCTCGGCCGTCGACGTCGGCTGCCTGGCCCTGCTGTGGTGCCGTACCGCCCCGGACGGCCGCGCCGTCTCCTGGCTCGGCGGCTGGACTCCGAGCCAGGGCCACGGCGTCGGCATCGTGCTGGTCGCCGACCGGCTCGGCAGCGGCCTCGCGCTGCTCGCCGCCGTGCTCGTGCTCGCCGTGTTCTGCTACGCCTGGCGGTACTTCGACGAGCCGTCGGGCGAGCACGGCGGGATGTTCCCCGCTCTCCTCCTGCTGTTCCAGGCCGGGATGTGCGGCTTCGCGCTCACCGGCGACCTCTTCGACGCCTTCGTCTTCTTCGAGCTGATGGGCGCCGTCGCCTACGCGCTCACCGGCTACCGGATCGAGGACCCGCGCCCGTTGCAGGGCGCCCTCGCCTTCGGGCTCGTCAACTCGGCGGCGGCGTACGTCTCGCTGCTCGGCATCGGCCTGCTCTACGCCCGGACCGGGGAACTGGGCATGGCCCGGATCGGCGCCGTGCTGGACGAGCGCGCGGCCGCCGGACACGGCCGGGACGCACTGGTCGTCGTGGCCTTCGTCCTGGTCCTCGCCGGCCCGCTGGTCAAGGCCGCGACCGCGCCGTTCCACTTCTGGCTGCCGGACGCCCACGCGGTGGCGCCCAGCCCGGTGTGCATGCTGCTCTCCGGCGTCATGGTCGAACTCGGCGTCTACGGGGTGGCCCGGATCCACCGGGTGGTCTTCGCCGGGGCGGGAGGACTGCCGGACGCCGCCGTCCGGGACACCCTGCTCGCCGCCGGGGTGCTGACCGCGCTGGTCGGCGGCGTGATGTGCTGGCAGCAGCGCCACCTGAAACGGATGCTCGCCTTCTCCACGGTCGGGCACGTCGGCCTCTTCCTGGTCGGCGCGGCGCTGCTCACCCCGGCCGGCCTCGCCGGGACGGCCGTCTACGTGGCCGGGCACGCCGGTGCCAAGGCCGCCCTGTTCGGCCTCACCGGCGTCCTCCTCGACCGGTACGGCTCGGTGGACGAGCACGGCCTGCACGGCCGGGCCCGCGAACTGCGGCTGCCCGGCGCGTTGTTCGTCCTCGGCGCACTGGCCCTCGCCGGGCTCCCGCCGTTCGGCACCGCGCTGGGCAAGGCCGTCACCGAGGAGGCCGCCGGACGCTGGGGTGGTTGGCTGCCCGCCGTGTTCGTCCTGGTGTCGGCCCTCACCGGCGGCGCGGTGCTGCGCGCAGGCCTGCGGGTCTTCGGCGGGATCGGCTCCCCGCCGAAGGAGCACCCCGAGGTCGCCGCGACCACCGGGGAGGGTGAGGAGCCGGAGATCGGCGACCCGAGCCGACGGGTGCCGGTGCCGATGGTCGCCGTCCCCGCCGGCCTGCTGGCGGCCTGCCTGGCCGTCGGCGTCGTCCCCGGAGTCGGCCGGGCCCTCGCGACGGCGGCCGCGGCCTTCACCGACCGCGCCGGCTACCTGGCCGACACTCTCGGCCACCCCGCACCCGCCGCCCTGCCCACCCCCGAGGCGGGCTGGACTCCCGCCGGGGTCCTGCTCGGCCTGCTCTCCGCCGCCCTGGCCGCCGCCTTCGCCACCGCCGCCCTGAACCGCGACCCCCGACGCGGCTCCGGAGTCCTGTACCGGGCCACCGTCCTGCCGCTGCGCCGTCTGCACTCCGGCCTGCTCGGCGACTACATCGCCTGGCTGACCGTCGGCCTGGCCGCCCTCCTGGTCGCACTGGTCGCCCAGCTGTGACCGGGACGGCTCGCGGGCCCGTCCGGCGTCGACTTCCCGTGGCACGGCCACCCTGGCAGGTGCCGGGGCGACTGGCGGGCGAACCGGCCCCCCGGCCGCCCCGAAGGGCTCTCACCGGAGTCATCGAGGGTCACCGGCGCGGCGAACCGCCGTTCTCGCGGCCGACCGGGACCGGCCGCCCCTCGACGGCGACCCGGCTGACCACCGTGTCGAGGTCCGTCCCGAGGCGCTGGGCCGCCCTCGCGAGCAGCGTCAGGGCGGTGTGCGGGGTCACCCCGAACCGCTCCGTGGTGACGCCGATCGCCACGCCGGTGGCGTGCCGGCGGTCGAGCAGGTCGGCGACCGCGCGGGCCAGGGCGGAGCGGTCGAGCGCGATTGAGGCGTGGAGCGCGAGGACCGCCACCAGCCCCGGTGTGGGGCCCGCGGGTTCCGCGGGCGAACCGAGGTAGACGCTGAGGGCGGTGCACCCGTGCGGGTGGGTGCGCAGGTGTGCGGCGACCACCGTCCGCGCCCCGCAGCGCCGGGCCCGGTCCGCGAACCGGCCGGGGCGGCCCGGGTCCAGTCCGAGGACCACCTGTCCGCTGCCCTGGTGGCGGATCCGCGCCAGCGGCCCGGTGCCCGCCTCGCTCTGGGCCCGTTCGAGGGCCAGGAGCTGTGGGGAGCTCGCTGCCAGGACGTCGACGGAACCGTCGTCGTGCCAGGCGCTCACGGCGGCGCCCACGCAGTCCGGGACGGTGGTCCTGGCCAGCTGGAGGACGTCGGGCAGGGTGGAGAACGGCCGGGACCGTCCGTTCTCGCGGGCCGCCAGCTCGCCGAGTACGGTCAGCAGCGGGCCGGACTCGCCGGCGGCCGTCGTCTCGTCGGTCACCGCCTCCGGGCCGGGTTTCCCACGGTCCAGGCCGATCAGGACCCTCGCGCGGGCGACGGCTCGGGCGGGTTCCGTCTCGCCGGTGTACACCGCGATGGTGTAGCAGACGTCGTGCAGCCTCTGCTCGGCCTCCGCGGACCGCAGCGCCGACAGGGCGTCGTACTCCGCGACCAGATGGGCGAGCGCGGCCACGTCCACCAGGGACATGGGCACCTCCGGATGTACGTACGGCTCCGGACTCCGGCCGACGGACGTCGGCCGACCGGCACCGCAGCCGGGGCGGGACCGCCACACCCGGTTCTCCACCGCCACGGCGGCTTCGCGGGCTGGAGTTGATCACCGCAGTACAGGCAGCCCGAGCGCCTCCGCCGCGCGTCCGGCCACGCGCGTCTACCCGGCGCGGCCCCGCGCACACGCCCGACGGATCGCTCCGACCCCATGGAACGGGGCAGAACGGTTTCGCCGCCCCGGACCCGGAAAGCCGCCTGTCATGAAGGTCATCCCCGTATCCCCCGCGCCAACGTCCCCGAAAGGGGGCCGAGCGGCATGCTGCTGATCAGACCGCCGGGCGTCTACCGACCCCAGGGCGACACCGAGTTGCTGGTCTCCTGCCTGCACCGCGAGCGCCTCCGCAGCGGCAGCCGGGTGCTCGACCTCTGCACCGGGACGGGAGCGGTCGCCCTCGCGGCCGCCGAGGACGGCGCCCGGGTGACGGCGGTGGACCTCTCCGGCCGTGCCGTGGCCACGGCCTGGCTCAACGCCAAGCTGCACCGCAGCGGCATCCGGCTGCACCGGGGCGACCTGCTGGCCCCGGTCGCGGAGCTCAGCTTCGACCTGATCACCGCCAATCCGCCCTACGTCCCGGCCGCGGCCACCGCGGCCCCCACGGGTGCCGGAACCGGGCCCGGGCTCGCGTGGGACGCGGGACCGGACGGACGGCTCGTGCTGGACCGGATCTGCCGGGAGGCACCCCGGCGGCTGGCCCGCGGGGGCGTCCTGCTCCTCGTCCAGTCCTCCCTCGCGAACGTGCCGGCCACCCTGGCGTCCCTGGGCACGGCCGGACTGCGGACGACGGTGGCGGCTCGTCGCCGACAGGCCTTCGGGCCGGTGATGGCAGCGCGGGCCGCACGCTTCGAGCGGCTCGGGCTGATCGCCCCGGGCCAGCGGCACGAAGTCCTGGTGGTGGTGCGCGGTGTCCGGGAACGCTGACCGGTCGACAACCCGGGTGGTCGTGGTGCCGGGCGGTCCGCTGCTCGTCGAGGGACCGGTGGAAGTGGTCCTGCCGGACGGAGAGGTCCGGGTGTCCGAGCGACCGGTCGTGGCACTGTGCGCGTGCCACCGGAGCCGGTGCTACCCGTTCTGCGACACCAGTCACCGACGCCCCCGCAGGCCGCGCTCGAACAACAGGGACACCTCAAGCAGCGGGGACACCAGCGGGAAGCGCGGCGGGAAGGGCTGAGCGCAGCGACGTACGGCCGGCTCGCCAGCAGCCGAGCACGTGGTCGGCGAACCGGCCCTCGACGACCTGTGCGGCCGCCAGCCCGAAGGCGATACCCGCTGCCAACTCGGGCTCACTCAGAATCAGTTGCTCCACGACCCCGTGCCGGACCAGCTGCTCGTGGACGGCGTCGGCCTCCACGTGCTCCCGGTAGAACAGTGTCCCGTCCGGCCCGCCGCCCAGCCGCTCCAGTGCGGCCGCCAGCCGCGCGGACCCGGGCGAGGAGGTGATCTCCAGGGCGGCGAACTGCCCGACGGCGGCGCCGCGCAGCGCCCGGTGCAGGCCGAAGAGCGTCATCAGGTTGACCACTGCGAGGGCGGGAGCCGGTACGAGGTCCAGGTAGTGCGCGTAGCCCGGTTCGAGGCCGAACGCCGCCATCATCCGGGCGTACAGGCCCGCGTGGGCACGTTCGGGACGGCCGGCACCGTACTCGTCGTAGACGATCGCCATCAGGACGGCCTGCGCCGGCCCGTGGATCCTCGGCAGCATCCACAGCTGCGGATCGGCCTCCTTGAGGTGGTAGACCGAACGGTGCACCAGGTACTCACGGACGTGCCGAAGCCTGCCCTCGTCACGCAGGAAGTGCGACGGCCCGGTGTCGTCCGGGGATTCCGCCAACAGCTGGTCGAGGGCTTCCCGCACCGGCCGGACGGGCTCCGCCTCGGCGCGCACCGCGGCGAGGAACGATCGCTCCAACTCCCTCCGCAGGTGCAGCAGTTCCGGCTCCCACTCCCAGCCCGGCAGGACCCCGTCCAGCCCCCGGTCATGGAGCTCGTAGCACAGGTGCAGCGCGAACTGGTGGTCCTCGCCCCAAGGTTCGCCGTACGACCCCGGCGACACCAGCAACCGCCCCGCCCCCGGCGGCCCCGCCGTCACCAACCCCAGCACCGCCGCCGACAACGGCCCCCGAACCCCGTACGCCGTGCCCCGCTCATCTCCGTCCATCACTTCCCGCCTCCTCCCGCACCAGTCAGATCTCATCCTCCATGCGGATCGCGTCTCTGAGATCCTGCACGGCCTCGCTCCGATCACCACCCTCCTCCGCGACCAGGGCTGCGGCGATGGCATCGAGCTTGCGCTGGATCGCGTGCTCGGCCCGGCGTTCGGCGTTCTTGAGCAGCGCGAGCAGCAGCAGGGTGACGGCCGACATCATGTCGCCGACGAGGAGCTGCCACGAGGTCGAGAGTCCCGCGGCGTGCACCGCGACGAAGCCCGCCACGAGCAGGACGCACAGCGCGTAGAACAGCGGGGAACTGGTCAGGTTGGACGCGCGCTCCGCCAGCCGCGCGAACCGCCCCCGGCCGCGCTCGGCCGGGTGGTCGAGCGTCATGGTCCCTCACCCGCCCGGCGCGGTTCGGTCGGTGTTCCGCGCCGTGCAAGCGGTGGACCGCGAAGGCCCGTCGTCCGCCTCCCGGCTCAGGACCAGGGTCGGTTCGGGGTGTTCGGTGCGCTGGTCCACCACGCCTCCCGGGCTGTCGTCGGTGCCTCCGGCCGGAGTGCTCCGGCCGGAACGCTCCGGCGGGTACCCAGCCGGCCCCCGTTCACTCCGCACGGGTCCCGACTGCTCCAGTGCCGTTTGACCTCCTCCCCCGGGGGCAGACGCGGGTCGAGCCCGTCCCCGGACGAGGCCCGACAAGGAAACCGGTCCGAGCGGTCCGACCAGCCGCCCGGACCGCTCGCGTGCCGTCGGCACGAACCGGCGACGCAGAACTGGAGTAGCGATCATGGGAACCCCGCCGAACGATCCGGTGCCGCCCAGCCCCACCCCGCTCCCCGGGCCAGGCCCGCAGCCGGGTCCGTTGCCCGGGCCGGTCCCCGGGCCAGGCGGCCCGGACCCGGTCCCGCCCGCGCCGCCCCGGCCGGAGCCCGACCCACAGCCCGCGCCGGTTCCCCCGCCCGATCCGATCACCTGACGACCCGCCGGAGCAGACGCGGACGGCCCGCCTGCGCGCTGCCCGTCGTCCCCCGCCGCAAGCAACGACGCCCTCGGCTCCCGCCACCCTCCGGTTTCCCGCCCACCGCACCGGGCACGCGCGCCGCATGAAGACGTCCAGCTCTGCTCGGGCGGCCAGGCGCCGCCGCTACCTGCTCTGCCCACCACGCCACTTCGCCGTCGAGTACGCCATCAACCCGTGGATGGACCCGGCCCGGCCGGTCGAGCCGGCTGCCGCGCTCCAGCAGTGGAACGGGCTGCGCGCCGTCCTGCTCGACCTCGGACACCGGGTCGAACTCCTCACCCCCGTACGAGGGTTGCCGGACATGGTGTTCACCGCGAACGGCGCCACGGTGGTCGACGGCCGGGTCCTGGTCGCCCGCTTTCGGCACCACCAGCGCGCAGCGGAGGCCGACGCGCACCGACGCTGGTTCGTCGCGGCGGGCTACCGGCCGGTCCACACGGCGGGGCCGGTCAACGAGGGCGAGGGCGACTTCCTGCTCGCGGGGCCGCGGATCCTGGCTGCCACCGGCTTCCGCACGAGTCGGGCGGCACACCGCGAGGCCCGCCGGCTGCTGGACCGTCCGGTGGTCACGCTGACCCTGGTCGACCCGCGGTTCTACCACCTCGACACCGCGCTCGCCGTCCTCGACGACGACCGGATCATGTACTACCCGCCCGCGTTCGCCCCGGCCAGCAGGCGCCTGCTGCACGTGCTCTACCCGCGGGCGATCCTCGCCTCCGAGGCGGACGCGGTGGCGTTCGGGCTCAACGCCGTCAGCGACGGCCGCCACGTCGTCCTGCCCGCCGCCGCCCGCGGACTGGCGGACCGCCTGCATGCCGAGGGGTACGTCCCCGTCCCGGTCCGCATGCCCGAACTCCTCAAAGGCGGCGGCGGCCCGAAGTGCTGCGTACTCGAACTGCGCCCCGCCTGACCGCCTGCTGTGCCTACCCGGCTCACCAGAAGCACCCGGATCCGGGCGGGCGCGGATCGCACGGGTTTGCGCCCCCGGTAGTCGGACAGACGCCGGAGCATCGAACCGTCACCGACCGAGGAGGTACGGCCGATGCACCGTGGCAACGGCACCATGACCGGGCGAACCGCCCTGGTGACCGGCTCCTCCCGGGGCCTCGGCCTGCTGATCGCGGGTGAACTCGCGGACCGCGGGTGCCGGGTGATGCTGTGCGGCCGCGACGAGTTCGCGCTGGAGCGGGCCGTACGACGGCTGAACGGCCGCCCCGGCGAGGTCGCCGCCACCGCTTGCGACCTCGTGGACGCGCAGGCGCCGCTCCGACTGGTCCGCGCGGTCCGCGAACGCTTCGGCGCCGACGTGGACCTGCTGGTCAACAACGCCGGCCTGATCCAGGTCGGCCCGGTCTCCGCGATGCAGGAGCAGGACTTCCGGCGGGCCCACGAGCTGATGACGATGGCACCGCTGCGGCTGGTCCAGGCGGTGCTCCCGTCGATGCGGGCCCGTGGCACGGGCTCGATCGTCATGGTCTCCTCGCTCGCCGGGCGTGTCCCGGCGCCGCACCTGCTGCCGTACGTGGCGGCCAAGTTCGCGCTCACCGGCCTGTCCGAGGGGCTCGCGGCGGAGCTCTCGCCGCACGGGATCCGGGTCACCACGGTCCTCCCGGGCCTGATGCGCACGGGTTCGCACACCGCCGCCGAGTTCGCCGGGCAGGCCGGGCAGGAGTACGCCTGGTTCGCCGCCGCCGCGTCGCTGCCCCTGGTGTCGATGGACGCCGAGCGGGCCGCCCGGCGGATCGTCCGCGCCGTCGAGGGCGGCCGGCGCGAGCTGGTCCTGACCCCCCTCGCCAAGGCCGGCGTGCTCGCCCACGGCGTCGCGCCGGCCACCACCGGCCGCCTGCTCGCACTGGCGTCCCGGCTGCTGCCGCCGGCCGGCGGCGCCCCCGAGCACGGGGTGCCGGGCGTGCGCGCTGCCGCCCGGCACCGACCGGGCGGCCCGGTGCACCGGCTCACCGTGCTCGGACGCCGGGCCGGACGGGCCGACAACCAGCCGACCACGTCCTGAGGGAGTCGCCATGAAGGCCGTGACATGGCACGGACGCCGTGACGTCCGCGTCGAATCCGTCCCCGACCCGGTGATCGAGAAGCCGACGGACGTCCTGGTCGAGGTCACCACCACCGGGCTGTGCGGATCGGACCTGCACCTCTACGAGGTCCTGGGCGCCTTCCTCGACGTGGGCGACATCCTCGGCCACGAGGCGATGGGCGTCGTCCTCGACGTGGGACCCGCCGTCCACGCGGTGTCGGCGGGAGACCGCGTAGTGGTGCCGTTCAACATCTCCTGCGGCACCTGCTACATGTGCGTCCAGGGCCTGCACTCGCAGTGCGAGACCACCCAGGTGCACGAGTACGGCACCGGAGCGGCGCTGTTCGGCTACACCAAGCTCTACGGACAGGTGCCCGGCGGCCAGGCGCAGTACCTGCGCGTGCCGTTCGGCAACACGCTGCCCGTCGTCGTCCCGCACGGGCCGCCGGACGACCGCTACGTGCTGCTGTCCGACGTGCTGCCCACCGCCTGGCAGGCCGTGGAGTACGCGGCGATCCCGCCCGGCGGCAGCGTCGCGGTGCTCGGCCTCGGCCCGATCGGGGACATGTGCACGCGCATCGCGCGCCACCGCGGCGCAGGCACCGTGATCGGGGTGGACCTGGTGCCCGAACGGCTGGAGCGCGCCCGGGAGCGCGGCGTCGACGTGCTCGACCTGGCCCGGCTCGGCGCCCGGGTCGTCGACGCCGTCCGGGAGCGCACCGGCGGCCGGGGCCCGCACGCCGTGATCGACGCGGTGGGCATGGAGGCCCACGGCTCGCCCGCCGCGACGGCCGCGCAGCGCATGACGTCCCTGCTGCCGGGCGCCCTGGCCTCCCGGCTGATGGCCCGGGTCGGCCTCGACCGGCTCCACGCGCTCCACCTCGCGGTGGACCTGGTCCGGCGCGGCGGTACGGTCTCGCTCTCCGGCGTCTACGGCGGCATGACCGATCCGCTGCCGCTGCTGACCATGTTCGACAAGCAGTTGCAGCTGCGGATGGGCCAGGCGAACGTCCTGCGCTGGATGGACGACCTGCTGCCGCTCGTCAACGACGGCGATCCGCTCGGCGTCGAGGACTTCGCCACCCACCACCTGCCGCTGAGTGAGGCCCCCAGCGCCTACGAGATGTTCCAACACAAGGACGACGGCATGGTCAAGGTGCTGTTCCAGCCCTGACACCGTCGCCGAGGCGTCCTTGCCGACGAAGGAGGAGACCATGCCGGCCGGTTCGAGCAGGAAGCGTGAGCGCCAGTACGAGCACATCAAGGAGAGCGCCCTGGACCGGGGGGAGAGCGAGAAGCGGGCCAAGGAGATCGCCGCCCGCACGGTGAACAAGGAACGGGCGCGGCACGGCGAGTCCAGGACGGCCAGCCGCTCCTCGATCCACGACATCTCGTCCGCCCGGCGCGGCGGCCTGCGGTCCCACTCGGGTTCCCAAGGACCGACCAAGGAGCAGCTCTACAACGAGGCCAAGCAGCGCAACATCCACGGCCGCTCGAAGATGAACAAGGAGGAACTCGCCGACGCACTCGGACACTGACACACCCGCTCGACAGCTCGACGACCGCCGCGCGGGCCGCCCAGCGGGGTCCGGGGCGGGCCCGGATCGCGAGCAGGACGAAACCGGCCGGTAGTGCGTAGCCGGCCCCCCAGCCGCTGCCCCGGGCTCCGGACGACCCGGGGCAGCGCCCGGTTCGGACGGCCGGGGCCGAACCGCGTTTCGCAACAGCGTGTGCCCGGACGCGGGGCAGGCAGCTGTGCCGACGTCTCCGGGCCGCCACGTTTTGTCCCTCTTCTGACGGTTACCCGCACTTGGTGGGTGCTCCCGCCACGCCCGACGACCGCCGCCGGGACCAGCTGCGGGGACCACGGAGGAAAGATCATGAAGGTTGCCGACTACCTGTTGCGACGGCTGCGCGAGTGGGAGGTCGAGCACGTCTTCGCCTACCCCGGCGACGGCATCAACGGACTGCTCGCCGCGTGGGGCCGGGCCGAGGACCGGCCGCGGTTCATCCAGGCCCGTCACGAGGAGATGGCCGCCTTCCAGGCCGTGGGGTACACCAAGTTCTCCGGCCGTACCGGGGTGTGCGCGGCCACCTCCGGTCCCGGCGCGATCCACCTGCTCAACGGGCTGTACGACGCGAAGCTCGACCACGTGCCGGTGGTGGCGATCGTGGGGCAGACCGACCGCAGCGCCATGGGCGGCTCCTACCAGCAGGAGGTGGACCTGCTGTCGCTCTACAAGGACGTGGCCTCGGAGTTCTGCGAGATGGTCACCGTCCCCGCACAGCTGCCCAACGTCCTGGACCGGGCGATCCGCATCGCCACCACCCGCCGCACCGTGACCGCGCTGATCGTCCCCGCCGACGTGCAGGAACTCGACTACGAGCCGCCCGCCCACGTCTTCAAGCAGGTCCCCTCCAGTCTCGGGGTCCCCCACTACGCGCCGGTGCCGGGGGACGACGACCTGGCCCGGGCCGCAGAGGTCCTGAACGCGGGCGAGAAGGTCGCCGTGCTCGTAGGCCAGGGCGCGCGCCGGGCCCGCCCCGAGGTCGAGCAGGTCGCGGAACTCCTCGGTGCCGGCGTCACCAAGGCCCTGCTCGGCAAGGACGTCCTCCCCGACACGCTGCCGTACGTCACCGGCTCGATCGGCCTGCTCGGCACCCGGCCCTCCTACGAGATGATGCGCGACTGCGACACCCTGCTCGTGGTCGGATCGAGCTTCCCCTACAGCCAGTTCCTGCCCGCCTTCGACCAGGCCAGGGCGGTGCAGATCGACCTGGACCCGTCCATGGTCGGCCTGCGCTACCCGTTCGAGGTGAACGTCGTCGGCGACGCCGCCGAGACGCTGCGCCGGCTGCTCCCGCTGCTGGAGCGCAAGGAGGACCGCACCTGGCGCAAGACGGTCGAGGAGAACACCGAGCGCTGGTGGGAGGTCATGCAGCGCCGAGCCGAGGTGACCGCGGACCCGGTCAACCCGGAGTACGTGCTGCACACCCTGGACGCGTTGCTGCCCGAGGACGTCATGCTGTCCTCCGACTCCGGGTCGGCCGCCAACTGGTACGCCCGCCACCTGCGGATGCGCGGCAGCATGCGCGGCTCGCTCTCCGGCACGCTGGCCACGATGGGCCCCGGCGTGCCGTACGCGATCGGCGCCAAGTTCGCCCACCCCGATCGGCCGGCCATCGCCGTCGTCGGCGACGGCGCCATGCAGATGAACGGCCTGGCCGAGCTGATCACCGCCGCCAAGTACTACCACGAGTGGACGGATCCGCGTCTGGTCGTGGCGGTGCTGAACAACCAGGACCTGAACCAGGTCACCTGGGAGATGCGCGCCATGCAGGGCGCCCCGCAGTTCGAGCCCTCCCAGCACCTGCCCGACGTCCGCTACGCCGACGTCGCCCGGTCGTTCGGCCTCGACGGCGTACGGGTCGAGCGGCCCGAGGACGTGGGGCCCGCCTGGAGCCGGGCGCTGGCGGCGGACCGACCGTTCGTCATCGACTTCCGCACCGACCCGGCGGTGCCGCCGATCCCGCCGCACGCGACCTGGGACCAGGTCAAGGCCGCCGCCTCCGCCGTGCTGCACGGCGACAGCGACCGGGCCGCCGTCGTCCGCCAGGGGGTCAAGGCCAAGGTCCAGGAGTTCCTGCCCGGCGGCCGGAGCTGACCATGACCGACGCGCGGAAGGTGGACGTGGACCTGGCGGCCCTGGAACGGGCGCTGCGGGAGGAGGTGGACGGCGAGGTCCGCTTCGACCCGGGCAGCCGCGGCGCGTACGCGACCGACGGCTCCAACTACCGGCAGGTGCCGCTCGCCGTGGTGGTGCCCCGGACGGTCGAGGCGGGCGCGACGGCGCTCGCGGTGTGCTCGCGCTTCGCCGCGCCGGTGCTGTCCCGCGGCAGCGGCACCGGCCTGGGCGGACAGTGCACCAACACCGCCGTCGTCATCGACTGGACGAAGTACTGCAACCGCCTGCTGTCGGTGGATCCGCCCGCACGGACCTGCGTCGTGGAGCCCGGCATCGTGCTGGACGAACTGAACCGGCAACTCGCCCCGCACGGGCTCATGTTCGGTCCCAAGCCGTCCACCCACACGCACTGCGCGCTGGGCGGGATGATCGGCAACAACAGCTGCGGCGCCTCCGCCCAGGCCTACGGCAAGACCGTCGACACCGTCCGACGCCTGGAAGTGCTCACCTACGACGGCGTCCGCTTCTGGGCCGGCCCCACCGACGACCAGGAGTACCGGCGGATCGTGGGCGCCGGCGGTCCGCGGGCCCGTCTCTACCGAGGCATGAAGGACCTCGTCGACCGCAACCTGGCCGCCATCCGGCGCGGCTACCCCAAGATCCCCCGCCGGGTCTCCGGCTACGACCTGGACTCACTGCTGCCGGAGAACGGCTTCGACGTGGCCAGGGCCCTGGTCGGCAGCGAGGGCACCCTGGTGGCCGTCCTGCGGGCCGAACTCGAACTGGTCCCGGTGCCGGCCGCCGAAGCCCTGCTGGTGCTCGGGTTCGACGACATCTACCGGGCGGCCGACGCCGTCCCCGAACTGCTCGCCCACAGCCGGCCCAGCCAGCTGGAGGCCGTCGACGGGCGGATGGCCCAGCTCATGCGCGAGGAGCGCGCCTACCTCGACTCCCTGGAGCGGCTGCCCGAGGGCGACAACTGGCTGCTGCTCCAGTTCACCGGCGACACCGAGGCGGAGGCCGACGGCAAGGCCCGGGACCTGCTGCGCGCCCTCGGCCGCTCCGAGGACGACCCGTCCGTGGCACTCTCGGACGACCCGCCGCGCGAGCAGGAGATGCTCAGGGCCCGGGAGGCCGGGCTGGGCGTGACCGCCCGGCCCCCGGACGGCGCCGAGACCTGGGAGGGTTGGGAGGACTCCGCCGTCGCGCCCGAGAAACTGGGCGACTACCTGCGCGACCTGGAACGGCTCTTCGACCGCTACGGCTACCAGCAGGCCTCCCTGTACGGACACTTCGGGCAGGGCTGCGTCCACACCCGGATCCCGTTCGAACTGCGCGAGGGCCGCGGGGTCGAGGCGTTCCGGGCCTTCCTGTTCGACGCGGCCGACCTGGTCGCCTCCTACGGCGGTTCGCTGTCCGGGGAACACGGTGACGGCCAGGCCCGCGGCGAACTGCTGCCCCGGATGTTCGGCGCGCCGCTGGTCGAGGCGATGGGCGAGCTCAAGTCCCTCTTCGACCCGGGCGACCGGATGAACCCGGGCAAGGTCGTCCGCCCGTACCGCGTCGACGACAACCTGCGCCTCGGCGCCCGCTGGCGCCCTGAACCGCACCGCGCGACGCAGTTCGCGTACCCCGACGACGACGGCGACTTCGGGCAGGCCGTCCTGCGGTGCGTCGGCATCGGCAACTGCCGCACCCACCGGGGCGGGGTGATGTGCCCCTCGTACCGCGCGACCCTGGAGGAGGAGCACTCCACCCGCGGACGGGCCCGGCTGCTGTTCGAGATGCTCGGCGGGGTTCTTCGGCCATCCCGAGGTCTACATCGTGGCGCTGCCGTTCATCTCCCTGGCCTCGCTGCTGATCGCCGTGCCGACCGGGGTGAAGTTCTTGAACTGGGTCGGCACCATGTGGAACGGCTCGCTGTCCTTCGAGACCCCGATGCTGTTCTCCCTGGGCTTCCTGGCGACCTTCCTACTCGGCGGCCTGACCGGGGTGCTGCTGGCCCCGCCGCCCATCGACTTCCACGTGACCGACAGCTATTTCGTCGTCGCCCATCTGGACGGCCCGGTGGTCGGCGGTGAGCTGGTCCAGCAGGTCTTCGTCGGAGTGCGCGGCTCAGCCCTCCAGGGCGTCGGCTATGCGGTGCAGCACGCCGCCGGCGGACGGGCGGCGCGGCGCGGTCTCGCGTACGGCCTGCATCCGCTCGCCGATCTCCTGGAGCTCCTTGCGGCCGAGGGCGGCCCGGACCATCGGGAACCACGATGCCTCTTCCTGCTCGATGTGCCGTTCGACGGCGTCGATCAGGACGGCGGTCTTCGCGTCGTAGCCCTCGTCGCCGGGCGACATCCGGCTCAGCTCCTCGCAGAGCACGTCGGCGACGTGGTGTTCCTCCTTGGCCCGGTCCATGTCCTCGGCGAGCCCGGGTACCTCCTGGCGGATCCGGGGGTAGACCAGTTCGTCCTCCAGATAGGTGTGCACGGTCAGCGCCTCGATGATCCGCCGGACCGCATCGGTCCGTGCCCGGTCGTCGCCGTCCTGGGCCAGCCCCCGGTATTCGCGGAACAGACCGCGGACCTCCTTGTGGTCCTCCCGCAGCAGGACGATCGCATCGTTCGACATCGCAGGGCTCCTTCGTCCTCGGCCCCCTGTGTGAACCGGGCGTGTCCCCTGGCAGGGCGGCACCAAACGCGGGCCGTCGGCGGAGCCACCACAGGTGGATCCGCACGGACCGCGCGGTTTACCGCGGCCCTTCCCGGGCAGGCGCACGGTACGTCCCGGCTCCGGAGTGACCACCGGGACGGCCATCGTCACCCGCTGTGGCGGCCGGCACCCCAGGTCGGCCGCCACAGCGGTGCGCTCACCCCGGGCCGGACACGTCGAACGATGCACGAATCCTTTCTCGTGCGTCGGCAATGGTGAAAGACGGGTCCTATCGTGGAGGCATGGACAGCGGCAGGACGACCGACCGGCAGTGGACGTTCCTGACCAACCACGCCCGCGTCCTCGTGCAGATCGCCCGCGACCCGGGCATCCGGGTGCGCGACATCGCCACCTGCTGCCTGCTCACCGAACGAGCCGTCCAACGCATCATCAGCGACCTCGAACAGGCCGGATACCTCAGCCACGAACGCCGCGGCCGCGCCAACCACTACCGCGTGATCGCCGCCAAACAGCTGCGGCACCCCGCCGACGCCGGCCCGACTGTCGCCGAACTCCTCGCCGCCCTGCTGCACCGACCTGCCGACGGCCAGCAGGAAACGGACGGCCATCGGGGCCAGGCGCCGACCACGCCGGAGTCCTCCGGACCGTGACCATGCACGCCTGATGCCGGGCGGGGCCCGCGCCGTCCCGGACGAACCGCGCCGGTGTGACGGACCGATCCGGACGCCGTATCAGGTCCGGCTCTGCCCCGTAACCCGGTTACCCCGTCGGACCGGGCCAGGCGCAGACGCGCTGGGCCGGGTAGCGGGCCCGGTGGCCATCCGCAGGGGCGAGGGTCCAGCCCCGAGCGGGGGCGCCATTGCGAGCACATCAAGGAGAGCCTGCTCGACCACAGGTGGACGAGGAACAGGCCGAGGAGACCGCGGCCACACGGTTGACAAGGAACGTGCCCGACACGGGAGTCGAAGACCGGGAGCCGCAGCTCGACGCACGACATCCCGTCCGGCCGGCGAGGCGGGCCACCGGCGCCCGAGCCGCCGAGTACCGCAGCGGGTGAATCCGCCCTCCGGACACCACCCACAACGGAAGGAGCCCGGAACCATGACCCGCCAACCACCGAACGAGGACGGGTTCACCGTTCAGGTCCACCCGTGGGCCGAAGGAACCGTCCTGGCGCCGTACGGCGAGCTCGACCTGGAAACCGTCGCCGACCTGGAGGCTGCCCTCACCCCGGCGCTGGCCCAGCCCGGCAGGGTCATCGTGGTCGACTGCGCCGGCCTGGAGTTCTGCGACTCCACCGGACTCAACCTCCTGCTCCGGGCCCGGGCCCGCGCGACGGCGGACGGCAGCCGCATCGAGCTGGCCTGCCCCCGGCCGATGATTCGGCGCATGCTCGAACTCACCGGCGTCACGCACGTTCCCGATCCGCGACACCGTCCCCGGCTGATGAGGGAAGGCACCTGACGGCCGGCTGACCACCGTCGAACCGGAGCCGAACCGGCCGAAGAGGCCAGTTCCCGGCCGGTCCGAAGGTCGGCGTTCGCCCGCGCCCTGCGGCCTGATACCTGTCACGGCTGTCACCCTTCGGCCTCCGGTGGCACAGTGGGATCAGGCGACGGCGCTGCCGCCGTCGGGCCGGGGCGCAGTGCACGGCGCCTGGCCGAAGGGCGATCCGGACGGTGGGACGGATGGACGAGCAACTGGCGGCGGGCGGAGAGCAGGCGCTCCGGCAGCTCCTGGCCGGGCTGACGGCCGTCCGCGACGGCGACTTTCGCATCCGGTTGACTCCGGGAATGCCCGGAGTGCTGTCGGAGATCGCGGAGGTCTTCAACGGCATGGCCGACCAGCTGGCCCGGGTGACCTCCGAAGTGACCCGGGTGGCCCGCGAGGTCGGCACCGAGGGGCGTCTCGGCGGCCAGGCGCAGGTGCCGGGAGTGTCGGGCACCTGGTCGGACCTGACCGACTCGGTGAACGCGATGGCGGGCAATCTGACCGGGCAGGTGCGCAACATCGCCCAGGTGACCACCGCGGTGGCCCGCGGTGACCTCACTCAGAAGATCGACGTCGACGCCCGCGGGGAGATCCTGGAGCTCAAGAACACCGTCAACACGATGGTCGACCAGCTGTCCGCCTTCGCCGACGAGGTCACCAGAGTCGCCCGCGAGGTCGGCACCGAGGGCCGCCTGGGCGGACAGGCCCGGGTCGAGGGCGTCGCGGGGACCTGGCGCGACCTGACCGACTCGGTGAACTTCATGGCCGGGAACCTCACCGCCCAGGTCCGCAACATCGCCCAGGTCGCCACGGCCGTCGCCGAGGGTGACCTCACCCGCAAGATCGACGTCGACGCCCGCGGGGAGATCCTGGAGCTCAAGACGACCCTCAACACGATGGTCGACCAGCTGTCCGCCTTCGCCGACGAGGTCACCAGAGTCGCCCGGGAGGTCGGCACCGAGGGCCGCCTGGGCGGACAGGCGGACGTACGCGACGTCTCCGGGACGTGGCGCGACCTCACCGAGTCCGTGAACGTCATGGCGGACAACCTGACCGCCCAGGTCCGCTCGATCGCCGAGGTGACCACGGCGGTCGCCGGGGGCGACCTCACGCAGAAGATCCGGGTGGATGCCCGCGGGGAGATCCTGGAGCTCAAGGAGACCATCAACACGATGGTCGACCAGCTGTCCGCGTTCGCCGACGAGGTGACCAGGGTGGCCCGGGAGGTCGGCACCGCCGGCAACCTGGGCGGGCAGGCCACCGTCCGGGGCGTCTCCGGCACCTGGAGGGACCTCACCGAGAACGTGAACGTGATGGCCTCCAACCTGACCGGCCAGGTGCGCTCGATGTCGGAGGTCGCGACGGCCGTCGCGCGCGGTGATCTCTCGAAGAAGATCACCGTGGAGGCCAAGGGCGAGGTCGCGGCCCTCGCGGGCGCGATCAACACCATGGTCGACACCCTGTCGGTGTTCGCCGACGAGGTGACCAGGGTCGCCCGCGAGGTCGGCACCGAGGGCATCCTCGGCGGTCAGGCCCGGGTGCCGAACGTCGCCGGCACCTGGAAGGACCTCACCGACAACGTCAACTCCATGGCGCACAACCTCACCAGCCAGGTGCGCAACATCGCCCAGGTGACCACGGCGGTCGCCGAGGGCGACCTGACCCGCAAGATCGACGTGGACGCCCGCGGCGAGATCCTGCGGTTGAAGACCACCGTCAACACCATGGTCGATCAGCTGAGCTCCTTCGCCGCAGAGGTCACCAGGGTCGCCCGCGAAGTCGGCAGCGAAGGCCGGCTCGGCGGCCAGGCAGAGGTCGAAGGCGTCTCGGGCACCTGGAAGCGCCTCACCGAGAACGTCAACGAACTGGCCGGCAACCTGACCCGGCAGGTCCGCGCCATCGCCGAGGTCACCAGCGCCGTCGCAGCCGGCGACCTCACCCGCTCGATCAGCGTGGACGCCTCCGGCGAGGTCGCCGACCTCAAGGACAACATCAACGCCATGGTCGGGTCCCTGCGCGACACCACCCTGGCCAACCAGGAACAGGACTGGTTGAAGACCAACCTGGCCCGTTTCTCCGCCGCCGTCCAGGGTCGACGTGACGTCCGGGCCGTCGCCGACATGATCACCGACGAACTGACCGCCCTGGTCGGCGCCCAGTACGGCGCCTTCTACCTCGCCGAGGAGACCGAGGACCACCCCGAGCTCGTCCTCATCAGTGCCTACGGCCGCTCCCTCGCGGACCTCCCGGAACAGCGCCTGCGGCTCGGGGACTCCCTGGTCGGCCAGGCCGCCCGAAGTCGGCGGATCATCGCCGTCGACGACCTGCCGGCCGGCTACGCCGTCATCGGTTCCGGAGCCGGGCGGGCGGACGCCCGGTACCTGGTCGTCCTGCCCATCACCTTGGAGGAACGGCTCCTCGGCGTCCTGGAGTTCGCCTCCGTCCACCCGTTCACCCCGGTCCACCTCGACTTCCTGGAGCAGTTCACCGAGTCCTGCGGCGTCAACATCGGCACCCTGCTCGCCAACGCCCGCACCGACGAACTGCTCGCCGAGTCCCAGCGACTGACCGCCGAACTCCGGGCCCGGTCCGAGCAGTTGCAGAAGGGGCAGGAGGAGCTGCAACGCTCCAACACCGAACTGGGCGAGCAGGCCGCCCTGCTCGCCCAACGCAACGGCGACATCGAGGCCAAGAACCTGGAGATCGAGCAGGCCCGTCAGGAACTGGAGGAACGCGCCCGGCAGTTGAGCCTGACCTCGACGTACAAGTCCGAGTTCCTGGCCAACATGAGCCACGAACTGCGCACCCCGCTCAACAGCCTGCTCATCCTCGCCCAACTGCTCGCCCAGAACACCGGCGGCAACCTCACCGCCAAACAGGTCGAGTACGCGGGCGTCATCCACTCCGCCGGCACCGACCTGCTCCAGCTCATCAACGACATCCTCGACCTCTCCAAGGTCGAGGCCGGAAAGATGGAGATCACTCCCGAGCCCTTCCTCGTGCGCGAACTCCTGGAGTACGTGGAATCCACCTTCAAACCCCTTGCGGACCAGAAGGGACTCCACTTCGAGGTCTCCCTGGACCGCAGCATTCCCGACGAACTCGTCGCCGACCAGGCCAGGCTGCGCCAGGTACTGCGCAACCTGCTCTCCAACGCCGTCAAGTTCACCGACACCGGCCGGGTCGAGCTCCGGATCGAGCGTGCCGAGGGAGCGGACGTGCCGCCCGAGCTCCGCCGGACAACCGCGGTGGCCTTCCACGTCGAGGACACCGGCATCGGCATCGACACCGCCCACCTGGAAACCATCTTCGGCGCCTTCCAGCAGGAGGACGGCACCACCAGCCGCCGCTTCGGCGGCACCGGCCTCGGCCTGTCCATCAGCCGCGAACTCGCCCGGCTCCTCGGCGGAAGCCTCGACGTCACCTCCACACCCGGACGAGGCAGCCGCTTCACGCTCTACCTGCCGGTCACCGAGCCGCAGCAGGAGAACGGCGACCCCGCCGATCCGCTGATCCTCGTGGTCGAACCCGACCCGCCGGGCCTGCTCACCCTTCTCACCCGAACCGCCGTCGAATCCGTGGGCGCGACCGAGGCGGCGGCAAAGGTCGTCAGCGCCGAACACGCACCGGGGCTGCGGGCGGCCCTGTCCGGACCCGGCCCGCAGTGCGTCATCCTCGACATCTCCCGCTCCGGCGAACTCGCACCGACCCTGCTGGAGGAGCTGGCGGACGGTACTCCCGTCCTCGGCTACGCAGGCGACCGGACGCGCCGGCCCCCCGGTGACGCGATCGGAGGCATCGACCTCGTCCACGGACTGGACGACCTGCACGACCGGGTGATCCAGCTGCTCGGCGGGCGCCGTCCCGTACAGCAGAGCCCCGCACCGGCATCCGCCACCGCGGACGAAGCGGTCGCCGGGCGGACCGTCCTGATCGTCGACGACGACATCCGCAACGTCTTCGCCTTGGCCGAGGCCCTCGAACAGGGCGGTCTGAACGTGCTGCACGCCCCGGACGGCAACGCCGGTCTCGCCCTGCTGCGAGCACACCCCGAAACCGCGCTCGTCCTGATGGACGTGATGATGCCCGGGCTGGACGGCTACGCCGCCATCGCCGCCATCCGTGCCGACGAACGCTTCGCCCACCTGCCGGTCGTCACCGTCACGGCGAAGGCCATGCCCGGGGACCGGGAGAAGAGCCTCGCGGCGGGCGCCGACGACCACGTCACCAAGCCGGTCGACACCGGCAGCCTGCTCGACCGGATCCGACAGTGGACGGACCTTCCGTGACCGCCGAGGAGGAGCCCGGGAGGACCACCGCCCGGGCCTTGGCCGCGACCGTCCGCCGACTCCAGGACGCCGCCGCGCGAACCCGGGAGGAGGCCCGACGCAGAACGGTCGTCGACGTGGCCACGGGCATGCTGGCCGAACGGCTCGGGCTCGTGCCCGCCGAAGCCTCCGCACGCCTGGCCCGGCTCGCCCGCGAGGCCGGCGTACCGGTCCCGACCCTGGCCGCCGACATCGCCCGCATCCACGACGCCACGCCCGAGGCCCCCGAGGGCGGCCTGGCCGCCCCGCCGCACCTGACGCCCGCCCTCGCGGCCGAAACCGACCTCCAACGGGCCGCCGACGCGGTCCTGGAACAGACGGACCCGCTCGGCGTCCGCGGCGTGGCACTCTGGCAGCGGCTGCCCGGCGGAGCGCTCGCCCTCGCGGCGCACGCCGGGCTCACCGCCGACGAAGCCGCCGTCTGGAGCCGGGTCCCGCCCCGCGTCGACACCCCCGCGCAGCATGTCGTCCAAGGCGGAACGGCCCTGTGGCCCGGCGACCGGGCCGCAGCACTTCCTTCGATCGGTGCCGCAAACGCGCGGGCCGTGCTGCCGCTGCTGGACGGGGGCCGCTGCCGTGGCGCGTTCGAGGTGCTGTGGTCCGGGCCCGCTCCCGCCCTCGGTCCGTCCCACCGCCGACTGCTGGTCGGGCTCGCCGACCTCTGCGCGACCCTCCTCGGCCCCGTACAGGAGCCCGAACCGGCCGACGAACTCGCCGTCCTGCTGGAGGGGCTGCTCTCTCCCGCGCTGCTGCTGGAACCGGTCATCCGGGGCGGGCAGGCCACTGATTTCACGCTCGTGCGGGTCAACACCCGCTTCGACGACCCGCTGGGCCGCCCCCGGCAGGCGCTGGAGGGTGCCTCTCTCCTGGAGACCTACCCGCTCGCCTGCGCCACCGGGCTCTTCGAACGGCTGCTGCGGGCCCACCGCACCGGCATCCCCCTGCCCGGCGAGTCCGTCAAACTGGGCTTCACCACGGGACGACTCGCGCTTCCCGCCGACACCCAGCTGGCCATCGCCCCGTTCGGTGGCCGGCTGGTGGTCGGATGGCAGCTGGGGACCTCACCGTCCGACGACGACCAGCAGGTCGCACTACTGCGCCAGGCACAACGGCTGGCCCGCGTCGCCGGATTCGAGGAACTCCCCGGCCAGGACGTGATCCGCTGGAGCGACGGCCTGCGAGAACTCTTCGGCCTGCCGCCCGAAGCCGCACCCGTCCCACTGCGCCACCTGACCCGGCTCGTCCACCCGGACGACGAACCCGCCGTACGGCGCCTGGTCGACACGGTCCGACAACGACACCGCACCGCCTCAGGGGTCTTCCGCCTCGCCCTCCCGGACGGCACGCACCGCTACGCCCACGTGATCGCCGAGCCGCTGCTCGACGACGACGGCCGGCTCCTCGCAATCCGCGGCGCCTACCACGACGTCTCCGCGCAGCACCGGACCGAGGTCGCGCTCGACGCCACCCAGGAGCGCCTCGCCGACAGCGAGAAGCAGGCCTCTGAGGGTGAGCAGCTGGCGCTGCGGCTGCAGCAGGCCATCCTGCCCAGCGCACCGCCTCCGCTCGCCGCGATGGGGCTGCGCGCCACCGTACGCTACCGGCCGGCCGCACAGCGCGACCGGGTGGGCGGGGACTGGTACGACGTGCTGCCGCTGCCGGACGAGCGGGTACTGCTCGCGGTCGGCGATGTGGCCGGCCACGGCGTCGGCGCTGCCACCGGCATGGTCGCCCTGCGGCACGCGCTGCGCGGTCTGGCCGTCACGGGTGCCGGGCCGGGCCGACTGCTGGAGTGGGCGAACGCTGTCGCACTGCGCGAGCCGGGCCAGGTGACCGCCACAGCCGCCTGTGTGCTCTTCGACCCGGCGGCAGGCCAGCTGCGCTGGGCCCGCGCGGGCCATCTGCCGCCGGTCCGGTTCAGTGGCGAGGGAGCGGAACTCCTGCCACTGCCCCACGGGGTACTGCTCGGCGCTCTGCAGGAGGCCCGCTACGAGGAGCGGACCGTGCGGCTCGGCACCCACGACGTACTGCTGCTCTACACCGACGGCCTGGTCGAACGGCGGGACCGCCCGGCCGAGGAGTCCGTGGACGAGCTGATCCGGGCCGCCGGGCCGCCCGGCCCCGACCTGGAGCACTACCTCGACCGGCTGCTGGCCCTCAGCTCGGCCGACACCCAGGACGACACCTGCCTGATCGCCGTCCGGGTCGAATAGGTCGCACAGAGCGGGCGGCGGCGTGTGCGCGCAGCGTTAGGAGCGGACGGGTCCGGGTAGGCGCGGCCGAGTGAGGGGGTGGCCGAGACCGGGACCGAAAGGGACTCCCATGTTGCTACTGCTAGGACTACTGCTGACGGCGGCGTCCGGCACATTCGCCGGACTGCTGATCGCGGACAACCTCTCCGGTGGACCCGAGTACCAGGTCACGGTGCTGGGCAACGACCTCGTGACGCTCAACAGCCTCGGCGTCTTCCTGTCCGGCGTCGCCCTCGCCCTGCTCTTCTGCCTCGGCCTCGCCCTGATCGGGCTGACCAGGCGGGCCCCGCGCGGCCGGCCGCGGCCGATCACCCACCGGGCACCGTACCGCCGGGCCCGCCCGGCGCAGCCCATCGGGCCTGTCGAGCCGCTCGCCCCGCCGGTGGAGGCGGAAACCCCGACACCGGAACGGCGGGCCGCCGAACAGGGTGGTCGGGCCGCCGGGATGCCGGAGGCCGAACCCGCACGAGGCGGCCGGATCCGGCACCTGTTCGGACACTGACAACAGAGGAGTGGCAGAGCCCGGACGACACGGCGGAGGAGCTCGGGAGGTGCTGACGGATGACCAGGGCACCGCTGGCCGCCGCTTCGCGCGCTCACGGCGGGGTACGGGCTCGAGGACTGCGGCTGTCGCGGCACGCGGGGGCCTCGGCCGAGGCCCGGGCCCTGACCGTCGCCTTCCTGGCCGACGTGGCCGATCCCGTCATGGCAGTCGACGCCGCGCTCCTGGTGGCCGAACTGGTGGGCAACGCCGTACGCCACACGGGTCAGCCGGGCTGGCTCCTCCTTGTCCGCCGCCCCGACCTCCTACGGATCGAGGTCAGCGACTCCAGCCCCCGTCCGCCGGTGCCGCGTCGCCCGCGCGGCCCCGGTGAACCGGGCGGCCACGGCCTGTTGCTGCTGGACCGCCTCGCACTGCGCTGGGGCTGGCGTCGGTGGGGCCCGGGAAAGGTCGTCTGGTGCGAGCTGCGGATTCCGGCTGGTTGACGGTCCCTGCCAGGCGCCCGGAGCACTCCAGCAGCATCACGTGCACGAACGCCTGCGGCAGGTTGCCCCGCCCACGCCTTGCCTCCGGAACGCACGGACTCGGCCACCCCACGCAACCCCGGCGCGTCCCGGTCGGTTCGTCCCGGCATCCGCGCTTACGACGGCGCGGGCCGGGCAGGCGCTGGGGCGGCCGGGAGGGACCCGGTCGGTGACCCCGAGGAGGCACAGGATGAGCATGGTCAAGGAGTCCGTCGAGGTCGGCGTCCCGCTGCGCACCGCCTACAACCAGTGGACGCAGTTCGAGGAGTTCCCCCGGTTCATGGAGGGTGTCGACTCGGTGACCCAGCTGGACGACCGGCACAACCACTGGCGCACGAGCATCGGCGGCGTCAGCCGTGAGTTCGACACCGAGATCGTCGACCAGCTGGCCGACGAGCGGATCGCCTGGCGCACCATGGACGGGGAGGTGCAACAGAAGGGCGTCGTGACCTTCGAGCGGCTCGACGACCGGCACACCCGCGTCAACATGGCCATCGACTTCCAGCCCGAAGGCATGGCGGAGAGGGCCGGCGACCTGTTCGGCGTCGTGGACCGCAGGGTGAAGGGAGACCTTCACCGGTTCAAGGAGTTCATCGAGCAGCGCGGCCGGGAGGAAGGCGGCTGGCGGGGCAGGATCTCCCCCGCCTGAGGTCCCGACCTCGACCACGACGTCCGGTGGTGCCCGAACGAGCGGGCACCACCGGACGCGGTTGCGCAGAGTCAGCGCTGTGGGAAACGATGCTGCTCGACGAGGCGGGCGAAGTCCCCCCAGAACGCCGGCCCGGTTGCCTCGTCGGCACCGCGGACCGCTACACCCGCCGTCGCGTTCGGAAGGTCGAGGCCGGCCATGCGGGACAGCTCGACGCCGGATCCCAGCAGCGCGACGGGCTTGCCGTGGCGCAGCGTCTCGGCGAGGAACCGGACCGCGTCCGGATCGACGTGACGGGCCAGGTCGCCGAAGTCGGGGACCACCAGCGCGTCGTACAGGACCGAGGCGACGGTCGGCAGCGGCCGGTCCACCGGCACCCGGGCGCCGTCGTGCGCGAGCACGTGGCCGCCGTGCGCGGCCAGTGTCTCCACCACGGCGCCCCGGGCACCCAACTGCTCATGGGCGGAACGGATCTGTTCCCCGTCCACGCCCGGAGCCGCCAGTACGGCGACCTTGCGGGTGCGGATGCCGGAACCGCGCAGGTTCTCCAGGCTCAGCGCGGGGGAAGTCCGAGGCCCGGCCGTACCGCTACCGGCCGATGCCGTCGCCCTGTCTGCGGGCTCGGCCTCGGGTTCGGGCTCGCCGATCCGCCGGGCGACCTCAGCGGCCAGCCCTCCGTCCACGTGCACCAGGTTGCCGACCATGCGGCGGCGGACCTCGTCGCTGCCCAGCTTGCCGAGTTCGAAGGCGAAGGCGGCGGTGATGTGCTGCTGTTCCCAGTCGCTCATGCTGTGCCAGAACAGAGCGGCCTGGCTGTAGTGGTCGGCGAAGCTGGGACTGCGGCGGCGCACGGCCGCGCCGTCGATCCGCTCCTGGTAGTGCTCGAACACCCCCTCGGGCAAGCGGCCGCCGCCCATCGTGAAGGGGCAGCCGCCGCCCACGGAGTTCGGGGTGTAGCTGGTTCCGTCGTGGACGACCTGCTGGCCGTAGCCGTCGCGGTGGTTGGTGCGCACGTCGGCAAGCGGGCGGTTGACCGGCAGCTGGGTGAAGTTGGGGCCGCCCAGGCGGATCAGCTGGGTGTCCAGGTACGAGAAGTTGCGGCCCTGGAGCAGCGGGTCGTTGGTGAAGTCGATGCCCGGGACGACGTTGGCGGTGTGGAAGGCCACCTGCTCGGTCTCGGCGAAGAAGTTCTGCGGGTTGCGGTCCAGGACCATCCGCCCGACCGGGCGCACCGGGACGAGTTCCTCCGGGACCAGCTTGGTCGGGTCCAGCAGGTCGAAGGGGAAGGCGAACTCGTCCTCCTCCGGAATGAGTTGGACGCCGAGTTCGTACTCGGGGAAGTCGCCGGCCGCGATCGCCTCCCACAGGTCGCGGCGGTGGAAGTCGGGATCGCGTCCGGCGGTGAGCTGGGCCTCGTCCCAGACCTGGGAGTAGGTGCCGAGCTTCGGCGTCCAGTGGAACTTCACGAAGGTGCCCCGGCCCCCGGCGTCGACGAGGCGGAAGGTGTGCACGCCGAAGCCCTGCATCATCCGGTAGCTGCGGGGAATGGCCCGGTCGGACATCACCCACATCAGCATGTGGGTGCTCTCGGGCTGGAGTGAACAGAAGTCCCAGAAGGTGTCGTGGGCGGAGGCGCCGGTGGGGATCTCGTCCGCCGGCTCGGGTTTCACCGCGTGGACGAAGTCGGGGAACTTGGCCGCGTCCTGGATGAAGAAGACCGGCATGTTGTTGCCCACGAGGTCGTAATTGCCGTGCCTGGTGTAGAACTTGGTGGCGAAGCCGCGGACGTCCCGCACCGTGTCGGCGGACCCGCGCGGGCCCTGCACCGTCGAGAAGCGTACGAAGACCGGCGTGCGGCGGCCGGGTTCCTGGAGGAAGTCGGCGCAGGTGGACTCTGCCAGCGACGCGTACGGTTCGAAGAAGCCGTACGCTCCCGCGCCGCGTGCGTGCACCACCCGCTCCGGGATGCGCTCGTGGTCGAAGTGGGTGAGTTTCTCCCGCAGCTGGAAGTCCTCCAGCAGGGTGGGTCCCCGGTCGGCGACGGTGAGGGAGTTGTCGGTGTCGTCGACACCCACCCCCTGATCGGTGGTGAGCGGGCCGTCCGGGTCCACCGCGCGGACGGCGTCCAGCGCGCAGTCCTTTTCGTCGCGCTCCGGCTCCTCGGACCGCTGGCGTTCGGGAGTCTCGGTGACGAGCGGGGAATCCGGCTCGTGCTCGGGCTCGGCGGGTGGTTCTGGAGCCGGGGTCTCCGTGACCAGGGGCGAATGCGCGGGGTCGGGGTTCTGAGGGGTTGCGGGATCGGTGCTCATCTCGTGTTCTCCGTCCTGGTGTCGGTGCCGGACCGCCGCGAGCGCACCCCAGGCACCAGAGGTCGGCCGGACCAGCGCGGGATCTCCATTGCGGGCGAGTGCTGGCGACGCGCGCCGTCGCGCCCGAAGCCGCGACGCCTCTGACGTCCGAGGCGAGCGGGCCGTGGGTGAACCGCCGGGGCTCGGCCGAGTCGACGTAGCTGACCGGGGCCTGGGCCGCGCAGCGGTTGGTACGGGTTCCGCCGGATACGCCATGCCCCTGCGGGTTGCCGCCCCCGCCGGAGCCAAACGGTGACTGTCCGGTTGATCGCGGCGGCCAGCTGCGGACGCCTCGCGTTCGACCCGTCACTGAGGGGCCACGACATCTACCGCGACGCGGCCTCCTGAAGCCCGGCCCGGGCGAAGTGCAGCAGGTCGGAGAGCGCGAGCGCGGACAGGCCCGCACTGACGAGCCGGGTCACCTCCGGAGCGAGGACCTGGCCCGCCGTGAGACCCGTGGAGATCCACAGACCGGCGCAGAACGGACAGGTGACCAGCTCGCCGATGGCGCGACGAACGCCCGTGCCCCGGACGTCCTCCGCCAGTTCGGCCGGACCGGCCTGGCCGCGGAAGCGGGCGAACGGCAGCCGGACCGGACTGGTCACCGGATCCTTCGCCACCAGCCGGGACAGCCTGTGCACGGCGCCGGCGGTGAGCAGAACGTCCCACGGGCCAGGTGTCGGCAGCGGCCGTCTCGCCCGTCGGGCGGAGGCCGTGAGCACTCCGACGCAGCCCAGGTAGCCGACCATGACGGCGAGGTAACCGCCGATCGGCTGCTCACCGTCCGGCTCGTACGCCCGGCGTTCACGGCGGAGCGACGATCCAAGGGCATCCAGGCCAGACCTTCCGGAGCCGCTCACGGTCGGATCGGGGTACGCGTGGAGGCCGGTCACCATCGGTACCACCGGCGACCACCGGCGGCTCCGCCGCCCGTGAAGACGAAGCCGAGAACCCAGACGACGAGAACGGCCAGGGCGATCCACCACAGAATGTGGATCGCGAAGCCGGCGCCGCCCAGGATCAGTGCGAGCAGCAGGACGAGGACGAGGAGAAGCATGGGAGTCGGCCCTTCTCACGGTTGGCTGGATGTTCCGGACATCGCGCCTGCCCGATTCGACCCGAATCAAGCCGGGTCCTGGAACCGATCCGTCGTCCTCTGTCGCACCGCTCCCTCCTCCCCTCCAGATGCCACCGTGACCGAGCGCGCGAACCATGGACGTTCCCCGTCTCGCACCCGAGCGACACCATCGTGACCTCCGACGAAGTGACCTCAGAAGCCTGGGCGGCCCCTCCGCGGCGGCTGGGTTCAGGGCTGGGTGGGGCGGGTGGTGGTGTGCCAGGCGTGGTAGCCGCCGAGGAGGTCGGAGACGTCGGGGTGGCCGTGGTGGCGCAGGAGGCTGGCGGCGATGGAGGAGCGGTGGCCGCTGGCGCAGTGGATGACGAGGGGGTGGTCGGTGGGGATCTCGGCGAGGCGGGTGGGGAGTTCGGTCAGGGGGATGTGGAGGGAGCCTTCGATGGCGCCGGTTTCGCGTTCGCCGCAGGTGCGGACGTCCAGGACGGTGGGGGGCTGGTCGGTGGTGAGGGCGGTGCGGAGCTGGTCGGCGGTGAGGCGGCTGGCGGGGGTGAGGTGGTCGGCGAGGGCGGGTAGGGCGGTGTCGGGGTTGCGCAGGTAGCCGGCGATGCGGTCGAAGCCGATGCGGGCGAGGCGGGTGATGACCTCGTTCTCGCGGTCCTGGGGGGCGATGATCGCGATGTCGCTGTCGGGGGTGAGGACGGTGCCGGCCTGTTCGGCGAAGCGGCCGTCGATGGGGACGTTGACGGCGCCGCGCAGGTGTCCGGCGGCGAAGTCCTGGGGGCTGCGGGCGTCGAGGACGACGGCGCCGGCGGTGCGGGCCTCCTTGAGGCCTTCGGGGCACAGCGGGCGGGCTGCGGTGCAGGGGTCGAGCAGGGGGTGGTCCTGGCGGTTGAGGGCGGCGTCGTGGCCGAAGTAGGCGGGGGCGGTGGACTGGCCGGCGGTGACGATGCGGACGAAGGTGTCCTGGTCCATGGGCCGGCAGGCGTAGTTGGTGCGGCGCTGGGTGCCGATGGTGGAGCGCTTCTCGGTGGAGAGGTTCTTGCCGCAGGCCGAGCCGGCGCCGTGGGCGGGGAAGACCAGGGTCTCGTCGGGCAGGCCCATCAGCTTGCGGTGGACGCTGTCGTAGAGCATCGCGCCGAGCTCCTCGGCGGTGACGCCGACCGAGGCGAGCAGGTCGGGCCGGCCGACGTCGCCGATGAACAGCGCGTCGCCGGTGAGCACCCCGTACGGGACGGCGTCGTCGGGCTGCTCGAAGACCAGGATGCTGATCGACTCGGGCGTGTGGCCGGGGGTCTCCATGATCTGCAGGGCGACGTCGCCCAGTTCGATCCGCTCGCCGTCGGCGAGCTTGCGGATCGGGTACTCGGTCTCGGCCCGCTGCCCGTAGCCGATCCAGGCGCCGGTGCGGGCGGCCAGTTCGAGGTGGCCGGCCAGGAAGTCGGCGTGGAAGTGGGTGTTGATGACGGCCTCGACGGTGAAGCCGTGGGCCTCGGCGTCGGCGACGTACTCCTCCACGTCACGGCGCGGGTCGACGACGACGGCGCGGCCGGTGCGCTCGTCGGCGATCAGGTACGAGGCCTGGGAGAGGCAGTCGAGGTAGAACTGGGCGAAGTACATGGGGTTTTCCTCCTGGGCGACGCCGGGCGCCACGGTGCGGGCGCGGGTTTCTCAGATACCCCCCTCGGTATTTCTACCAGCATACGGCCGCCATGGCCGAATACGGACGGGGGTATCGCCGAAGGATTTCGATAATACCCCCGGGGGTACTATGGTGGGCGTCGACGGGGGAACCGGCCCGCCGCCTCCCCGGGCATCATCGCCCGGGCCCGGCCGAGCCGACGAGAGACCCGCACCACCTCGCGCACCACCGCCACCGCCCGCACCGGGCGGCGGCACCGTGCGACCGCGGCACCCCCGACCCGCCGGACCACCGCGGCCCGGCCCGCACCACTGGAGAAGCCCGTGCCCCAGCTGCCGCCCACCCCTGGCCCGCCCACCGCCGGCCCGTCCGCCCCCGGCCTGGCCACCCCCGGGCCGAGCGCCCCCGCGCGGTCCGCGCCCGCCCGGGCCGGCCTGCCGACCGCCGAGCCCAACGGCACTACGGGGCACGTGATATGACCACGCTCCTGCTGGCGCTGGCCGCCGGCGCGGTGGTCGGGCTGGCCCTCGGCGGCCTCGGTGGCGGCGGCAGCATGCTGGCCGTGCCCGCCCTGGTCTACCTGCTCGGCTTCTCCCCCGCGCTGGCCACCACGGCGAGCCTGGTGATCGTCGCCGCGACCTCGCTGACCGGCCTGCTCGCCCACGCCCGGGCCGGACGGGTGCGCTGGCGCACCGGTGCGCTGTTCGCCGCCGCCGGGCTGCCCGCCGCCGCGGCGGGCGGGGCGCTCTCGGCCCGTCTGCCGGGCGCGCTGCTGACCGGCGCCTTCGCGGTGCTGGCCGCGCTGGCCGCGTGGCGGATGCTGCTGCCGGCCAGGACCGACCGGCAGGAACGTTCCGCCGCCGGGCCGGGCCGCTCGACCGCGGCGGGTGCCGGCCTCGGCGCCGTCACCGGACTGCTCGGCGTCGGCGGCGGCTTCCTCGCCGTCCCCGCGCTGGTCTCGGTGCTCGCCTTCACCATGGCCGAGGCGGTCGGCACCAGCCTGCTGGTGATCACCGCCAACTCCCTCGCCGCCCTGCTCCCCCGCCTCGGCGCCGCCGGCTCGATCGACTGGGCCGTCGCCGCGCCCTTCACCGGTGCCGCGATCCTCGGCGCCTGGGACGGCAAGCGGCTCGCCGACAAGCTCAGCGGACGCGCCCTCCAGCGGGCCTTCGCGATCGCCCTGCTCGGCGTCGCCGCCCTGATGCTGGTCACCACGCTGACGTGACCGGCCCTCCCGCCCCGGCCGCCTCCCCCGGGCGTGCCGGTCCCCCCACCCCTCCCGTCCCGAGAGGACACCGCTTCCCCATGACCACCCCGCTCACCGTCGACCAGTTGGAGCCGCGCCTCGGCCGGCTCACCCTCATCGACGTCCGCTCCCCCGGCGAGTACGCCGCCGGACACATCCCGGGCGCCCTGAACATCCCGCTCGACCGGCTCGACCACGCGCTGCCCGCCCTGCGCAGCGCGGCCGCACGGTCCCAACTCGCCGTCGTCTGCGCGGCCGGGCAGCGGGCCCTGAACGCCTGCGCGCGGCTCGACGAAGCCGGGATCACCGCTCTCGTCGTCACCGGCGGCACCAACGCCTGGACGGACGCGGGCCGCCCCGTCGAGCGGGTGGCCGGCGCCCGCCCGGTGTGGGCGATGGACCGTCAGGTCCGGCTGGTGGCCGGCTCGATCGTGCTGCTCGGCCTGCTGGCCGACCGGGCCCGACCGGGCGCCCGCTGGATCTCCGCCGCGGTCGGCGGTGGGCTGGTCCTGTCCGCGCTGACCGACAGCTGCGCGCTGGGGACGGCACTGGGCAGGCTCCCGTACAACCGCCCCCGCCCGGGCACGCCGACCCTCGACGACACGCTCGCCGCGATCGGCGGCTGAGCCCCTGCCCCGGTGGGTGCGGCCGCGCCCAGCGGGGCCTGCCAGGGCCCGCCGATCCGCCGGCCCGAGGTCCCCTGCCCACCCCCGGGGCGGGGGACCTCGTCGTCAGGCGCAGGCGCCCAACTCCACCACCACGCCCACCCCGGGCCGGTACCGCGCCAGGTCCGCGAAGAACCGCTCCGCGTCGACGGCCGTCTCCGGCGGGTGGACGCCCGGTGTGCGCACCGTGCCGTCCAGCAGCTGGGCCAGCCCGAGCGCGGCCGGGACGCCGGTACCCTCGGCCATGTCGGCCAGCAGCGCGTCCGCGCCGGTCAACCGGGCCAGGGCGCTCGCCCGGCGGCCGTCCACCGTCCCGGTCGCGGCGGCGAAGAAACCGGGCAGGCTGCCCGGGGAGCCGAAGCGGACCGCCCGGGAGCCCGCCCGCAGCATGCGGCGCAGCGAGGGCCGGTCTAGGGCGAGGGCGGCGGTCTCGTTGCTGAGCCGCCCCGCGTCGAGGTCGCGGCGCAGCACGTCCAGGTAGGCGGCGGTGCCCGCCCTGACCACCATCAGGCTGGCCGCGTCGCCGCCCGGCCGGAGGGTGCGGTGCAGGGTGACCGGTTCCGGGTGCCCGACGGTGTACGCGGTGCCCCGGTGGCCGCCGGGCAGGTCGAGCGCGACCTGTTCGAGCGGTGGCCGCCGGGTGAGCCGCCCGCCGCGTACGACGGCGACGGTGCCGCTGACCTGCTGCATCCAGTGCACGGCGGCGGCCGCCGGGGCGCCGTCGCGGCTCAGCAGCGGGGTGTCGCCCGAATCGGGGCCGGTGACGGAATCGGGGCCGACGTCGACGGGCCAGGCGGTGTGGAGGTCGGTGAGGGTGTCGAGGAGGGCGGCGGCCCGGACGGCGAGCAGGTTGCTGACGCCGGGGCTGGCGCCCATGCCGATCACCGCGCGGACTCCGGCGGCGCGCGCCTCCCGGTCCAACTCCAGCATGGCGACGGTGGGTTCCCAGTCGTCGCAGATGTCGAGGTAGTCCGTCCCGGTGCGGATCGCGGCGCGCAGCACGTCGAGTCCGAAGCGGTAGTACGGCCCGACGGTGTTGAGCACTGCGTCCGCCCCGTCGAGGGCGGTGTCCAGTTCGGCCCGGTCGGTGACGTCGACCCGCCGGGCCCGGACGGTCACGCCCGCGCCCGAGGCGTGGTCGGCGAGCCCGGCGGCGGTGCGGCGGGCGGCGTCCGGGGCGCGGTCGGCGATCACCAGTTCCCGGACGCCGGGGAGCCGAGCAGTGACCCGGGCGGCGACGCGGCCCATCGCACCGGCTCCGCCGAGGGCGAGCACCTTCATGTCGGTCGTCCCTTCCGTCGCTGAACTATCGTGTCCATTACGAACGTATCATCTACGAACGTTGTGACTGTGAACGACAGCTGCGTGGATACGGGCCCGGCCCAGCCACCGCCCGCCGGGACGCGACCGTCAGGGCACGACCGTCAGGAACCGGCCTCCGGCCCGGTGGGCTCCGGCAGGACGGGCTCCGGCAGGGTGCGGAACAGCGCCCAGCTCAGCAGCGGCATCGCCACCAGCGGCACCAGCGCCGTCCGCAGCGAGGTCGCGTCCGCGAGGCCGCCGATCAGCGGGCTGGCCAGCCCGCCGATGCTCACCGTCAGCCCGAGGGTGATCCCGCTCGCCGTGCCGATCCGCGAGGGCAGGTAGTCCTGCCCCAGCGTGACCTGGAGCGAGAACGGCACGTACAGGCCCGCCGAGGTCAGCGCCACGCACCCGTACAGCGCGGGGCCGGGTACCACCAGCACCCCGGCGACCGCCACCGCCGCCACCAGGTACGACCAGCGCGACACGGCGACCCGCCCCCACCGCTCGGCCAGTGCCCCGCCCAGCACCGAGCCCACCGCGCCGCCCGCGTACAGCACCACCAGCGCCGCCGTGCCCGCCGCCGAACCGCCGCCGAGGCGCTGGGTGGCGTACAGCGACAGGAAGGTGCTCAGCCCGGTGAAAGCGATCGAGCGGCAGACCACGGCCAGCGACAGCCGGACGAAGGCGGCCCGGTCGTCGCGGCCGGTCCGCTCCACCGGGCCCGCCCCGGCGGCCCGCTGCCGGGCCAGCTCCCGCAGCACCGGCAGGCACAGCAGCGCCCCCGCCAGGGCCGGCAGCAGGAGCAGCGGGCTCAGCCGCAACCCGCCGAGGCCGACCACGCCGGCGACCAGCAGCGGGGCCGCCGCGAAGCCCAGGTTGCCGCCCAGCGAGAACCAGGCCATCCCCCGGTGCCCGGACCCCCGGGCCACCGCCCGCGCCACCCGGGCCGACTCCGGGTGGTACGCGGCCACCCCGACGCCGGAGAGTGCCACCCAGGCGAGCGTCGGCCCGTACGCGTCGTCCAGTCCGCAGAGCGCGATGCCCGCGCCGCCGACCAGGGTGCTGACCGGCAGCAGCCAGGGCAGCGGCCACCGGTCGGTCAGTGCCCCGAACAGCGGCTGGGCCACCGAGGAGAGCAGCGAGGCGGCCAGCACCACGCCGGAGACGGCGGCGTAGCCGTAGCCGCGCTCGGCGACCAGGAAGGGGACCAGGGCCGCCACCGCGCCCTGGTAGACGTCCACGCAGGAGTGCCCGACGGAGAGCAGGGTGATCGAGGTCCGCCCCGACAGCCCTCCCGTCGGTCCGGCCGCCCGCTTCGTCGGTGTCGTTGTCGTCGCCGTCGCTGTCACTGGGGTCCTTGGAGTGCTCACCCGGACATGCTGGAACCGGAACCTCCTGTCGGACTTCCGATAATCTGCCAGGTGATGCCGAAAATCCGCCACGATCCCGTCGCCCCCACCCGGGCCGAGCTGCTCGCCCCCGGCACCGGGATCGACGCCCACCGCCACGACGACCACCAGATCGCCTACGCCGCCCGCGGCGTGGTCGCCATCACCACCGACGCCGGATCCTGGGTCGCCCCGAGCACCCGCGCGCTCTGGATCCCGGCCGGCACCGTGCACGCCCACCAGGCGCACGGCGAACTCGAACTCCACCTCGTCGGCCTGCCCGCCACCGAGAACCCGCTCGGCCTCGACCGGCCCACCGTCCTCGCCGTCGGCCCGCTGCTGCGCGAACTGATCGTCGCCTACACCCGCGCCCCGGCCCAGGACGGCCCCGAACGCTCCCGGCTGCGCGCCGTCCTGCTCGACCAGCTGCGCGCCTCCCCCCAGCAGCCGCTGCACCTGCCCACCCCCGCCGCGCCGCTGCTCCGGGCCCTGTGCGCGCTGCTGCACGCCGACCCGGCCGACCACCGCACCCTCGCCGAACTCGGCCGGGCCGTCGGCGCCAGCGACCGGACGCTGTCCCGGCTGTTCCGCGCCGACCTCGGCATGACCTTCCCCCAGTGGCGCACCCAACTCCGGCTGCACCACGCCCTGGTGCTGCTCGCCGAGGGGCAGCCGGTCACCGCCGTCGCCCACCGCTGCGGCTGGTCCTCCGCCAGCGCGTTCATCGACGTCCACCGCCGCACCTTCGGCCACACCCCGGGGCACGGCCCCGACGGCCGTCCGGCGCGCTGACCGAGCTCTCACCGGGCCCCTGCCCGGCCACCCGACCGAGCCCCCTGGCCGACCACCGTCGTGTGCCGAGCGCCCGGTTGTCCGTGCCGGGTGGCAGGCTTGGGGGCATGTGCGGCCGATTCGTCTCCACCACCACGCCCCAGGACCTCGTCTCACTGCTCGGAGAGCTCCGGTGGGACCCGGCCGAAACCCTCGCGCCGAGCTGGAACGTCGCCCCCACCGACGCCGTCCCGGCCGTCCTGGAACGCGTCGACCGGGAGACCGGTGAGCTGCTGCGCCAGCTCCGCCCGCTGCGCTGGGGCCTCGTGCCGTCCTGGTCCAAGGACCCGTCCGGCGGCGCCCGGATGATCAACGCTCGCTCGGAGACCGTCGACAGCAAGCCCGCCTTCCGCAAGGCCTTCCGGGCCCGCCGCTGCGTCATCCCCGCCGACGGCTACTACGAGTGGCGCGAGGTGCCCGCCACCGCCGACCGCAAGAAGTACAAGCAGCCGTACTTCCTCAGCACCGGCGCCACCATGCTGATGGCCGGCCTGTACGAGTTCTGGCGCGACCCCGCCCGCGCCGAGGACGACCCGCTCGCCTGGCTCGCCACCGCCACGGTCGTCACCACCGACGCCACCGACTCGGCCGGGCGGGTGCACGACCGGATGCCGCTCACCGTCGCCCCCGACGACGTCCCCGCCTGGCTCTCGCCCGACCGCACCGACCCGGCCGAACTCCACCACCTGATGCGCCGCCCCGCCGACGGCGCGCTGCGGGTGCGAGCCGTCCCACCCGTCGTCAACAGCGTCCGCAACAACGGCCCCGAGCTGCTCGCCGCCGCCCCGGACCCGCTGGGGCTCGCCGACTGACGGACCGCCCGCCCAGGTTCCGCTGACAGCGCGTCCGGCCTGCACTACGGTAGGCGGGCAGAGCAGCAGGGCACGGGGGCGAGGGCGGCGCAGTGTTGATGTCCATGACGGCACACGGGCGTCCCGAGCACGGCATGCCCGGCCCGGAGCCCTACGAGCAGCGCCGCCGCCCCGGCTCACCGTTCGCCGGCGGCGGCGACCCGCACGTCGCCGTCCTCCCGCCCGAGGCCGCCCGGGCCGCGCTGACCGTCCGGGCCACCACCGCGACCCCCAACCTCCCGCCCCGGGCCGCCGGCCGACTCATCGGCAGGGAGGGCGAGTTGCGCGCCGTCGCCGACGCCCTCGGGCACGCGGACGGCGGCGGACTGGTCACCCAGGCCACCACCCTGCACGGCCTCGGCGGCGTCGGGAAGACCAGCCTGGCCCTGCACCACGCCTACGCCCGGGCCGGGGACTACCGGCTGATCTGGTGGATCACCGCCGAGTCCGAGGGCCAGCTCGCCGAGGCCTTCGCCGGGCTCGCCGTCCACCTCCACCCCTCCTGGGCGCTCACCGCCCCGCCCGGCCAGCAGGTCGAGTGGGCCATCGCCTGGCTGCGCGCCCACGACCGCTGGCTGCTCGTCTACGACAACGCCGAGGACCCGGCCCACCTGACCCCGTACGTCGGCCGACTCCTCGGCCGCGGCCACCAGTTGGTCACCAGCCGGCGCGCGAGCGGCTGGCACCCCGGGATCCGGCCGGTGCGCGTCGACGTCCTCGACGCCCCCGAGGCCGCCCGGCTGCTGTGCGCCACGGCCTACACCGGCGACACCCTGGACGCCGCCGAGCAGGACGAGGCCCGGGCGCTGGCCGACGAACTCGGCCACCTGCCGATCGCCCTCGCCCAGGCCGGCGCCTACGTCCAGCAGACCGGCACCACCTTCGCCGCCTACCGCGAACTCCTGCGCGCCACCGGCCCGGTGGGGCCGGGCGCCGAGTCCACCGTGGCCCGGCTCTGGCGGACCACGCTGCGCACCGTCCAGCACACCGCGCCGTTCGCCGTCGAGCTGCTGCGCACCCTCGCCTGGTACGCCCCCGAGGCGCTGCCGCGCGAGGTGCTCACCCCGTACGGCTCCCGCCGGCCCGAGGAGGTCGACCGGGCGCTGCGGCTGCTCGCCGACTACCACCTGATCACCCTCGGCGAGACCGTCGCCGTCCACCGGCTGCTCCAGGCCGTACTGCGCGGGGCCGACGGCGACCGCACCTTCCGGCAGCGCGCCGAGCACCACCTCGCGGCGGCCGCCGCCCGGCTCTGGCCCACGGGCGGCCCCGGCCTGCGCCGCGCCCTGCTGCCGCACGTCCGGGAACTGGCCGACAGCGGCCCGGCCGACCGGCCGACGGCCGGCACCGTCGCCCTGTACCAGCTGGCGGCGGCCGAACTCACCGACCGGGCCCAGCGGGTGTACGCCGTACGGCTGGTCGAGGCGGTGGCGGACGGGCAGCGGCGGATGCTCGGCGCGGACCACCCGGACACCCTCACCACCCAGGGGCGGCTCGGCCGGCTCCAGGCCAAGACCGGCGACCCGGCCCGGGCCGTCGCACTCTGCCTGGACGTGGTCGCCCGGCGCACCCGCCTCCAGGGCGCGGACCACCCGGCCACCCTCACCGACCGGCACAGCCTCGCCGAGAGCCACCGCCGGGCCGGTCAGCACGAACTCTCCGTCGCGGAGTTCCGCGCCGTCGTCGCCGAGCGGGCGCGGGTGCTGGGGGCGGACCACGCCCACACCATGCACAGCCGGGCGAGCCTCGCGTACGCCCTCCAGATGGCGGGACGGCACCGGGAGTCGATCGCCGAGTACGAACAGCTGGTGGCGGACGCGACGCGGATGCGGGGACCGGGCCACCGGATCGTGTCGACCCGGCGCAGCGGCCTCGCCTTCGCCCGGCTCGCGGCCGGACACTACGACCTGGCCATCGCCGGGTACGAGCAGGTGGTCGCCGACCGCACCCGGCTGCTCGGCCCCGACCACCCCGACACCCTGAACAGCCGCGGCTGGCTCGCCGCCGCCCACTCCGACGCGGGCGACCACCTCGCGGCGGCGGCCGGCTACGAGGCGCTCGTCGCGGACCGCGCCCGGGTGCAGGGCCGGGAGCACCCCCAGACGCTGTTCGCGCGCAAGCGCCTGGCCTCGGTGCACCGCAAGTCCGGCCTCGCCGCCGTCGCCGTGGCCGACTTCGAGGACCTGGTGCCCGCGTACACCCGGGTGCTCGGCCCGGACCACCCGCACACCCTGAACGCGCGCAGCGGCCTCGCCCGCGCCCACCGGGAGGCGGGCACGCCCGACCGCTCGGTCGAGCAGCACCGGGCGCTGGTCCGCCACCGCGCCCGCGTCCAGGGCGAGAACCACCCGGACACCCTGGAGGAGCGCAGCTTCCTCGGCTACGCGCTGCGGGTCGCCGGCCGGCCCGAGCTGGAGGTCGAGGAGCTGGAACGCCTGGTGGCCGACCGGGTCAGGATCCAGGGCCCCGACCACCCCGACACCCTGGACGAGCGCTCGGGCCTCGCCCGGGCGCTGAACGCCGCCGGCCACCCGCGCGCGGCGCTCGCCCTGCGCGAGCGGCTCGTCGCCGACCGGCAACGGGTGCACGGCGCGGAGCACTTCGAGACCTTCGACGCCCGGCTGCGGCTGGCCCGCTCCCTCGACGAGGCCGGACAGCGCCGACGGGCGGCCGAGGAGTGCGACCGCCTGGTCGCCGACCGGCAACGGACCGTCGGCCCCGACCATCCGGACGTGCTCACCACCCGGTGGTGGCAGGCCTCGATCCGCTCCAACGCCTGCGACTACCGCAGGGCGCTGACCCTGTTCCGGCTGCTGCTGGCCGACCGGACCAGGCTCCAGGGCCCCGACCACCCCGCCGTGCTCAACACCCGCTTCTGGCTGGCCACCACCCACCGCAACCTCGGCCGGCACCGCGAGGCCCTGGCCCAGTACGAGGCGCTGCTGGCCGACCGCGTCCGCATCCAGGGCCCGGACCACTCCGACGTCCTGAACACCCGCTTCTGGCTGGGCCACAGCCACCAGTCCCTGGGCGACCACCGCCGCGCCCTGGAGGTGTACGAGGCCCTGGTGGCCGACCACGTCCGGATCCTCGGGCCGGAGCACCCGGACAGCATCGACGCCCGGGTCAGCTGCCTCGCGCTCCACCTGAACACCAGGGACCACCGCCGGGCGGTCGAGCTGGCCGAGTCCCTGGTGCGGGACCGGACCAGGCTCCAGGGCGCCGACCACCCGGAGGCCCTGACCGCCCGCCACTGGCTGGCGACCGCGCACCAGAACGCGGGCTCCCACCGCCGGGCCGACCGGCTGTTCGCCGCCCTGGTCGAGCACCGCACCCGCGTCCAGGGCGCCGACCACCCCGACACGCTGCTGGCCCGTTACACCCGCGCGTCCGCCTGCCAGACCGCCAACGACCCGCAAAGCGCCGTACCGCTGTTCGAGGCGCTGGTCGCCGACTGCGACCGGGTCCTCGGGCCCGAGCACCCGGACACCCTCAACATCCGCATCGGGCAGGCCCTCAGCTGCCACGAGGCCGGCGACCACCCACGGGCGGCCCGGCTGTTCGAGACGCTCGCCGCCGACCTCGTCCGGGTCCTGGGCCCGGACCACCCCACCACCGTCCGGTGCCGGCGCGAGCGGGCCTCGGCCTGGCGGGGATCCGACGAACACCCCAGCGCCATCGCCGAGTTCACCTCGTTGGTGGCGGACCTCACCCGGGTCCACGGCCCGGACCACCCGCACACCCTGGAGCTGCGCCGGGAGCTGGCCCGCTCGTACTCCCGGGCCGGCGACCACCGCCGCGCCGCGGAGTCGTTCGCGGCCCTGGTCGCCGACCGCACCCGGATCCTGGGCCCGGACTACCGGGACACCCTCGACGCCCGCTGGTGGCAGGCCCTCGCCCAGAGCGAGGCCGGCCACCACCGCAGGGCGGGCGACCTGTTCGCCGCCCTGGTCGCCGACCGCGCCCGGGTGCTCGGCGCCGACCACCCGGACACCCTGAACGCCCGCTGGTGGGAGGCGGCCTCGCGCCGCTCGGACGGCGACCTCGACCGGGCCCGGCAGCTGTGCGAGCAGCTGCTCGCCGACCGCCTACGGCTCGACGGCCCGGACCACCCGGAGACCCTCGACGCCCGGCTCCTCCTCGCCTGGGCCCACCGGACCGCCGGCGACCACCTGCTCAGCATCCGGCTCAGCGAGGCCCTGCTGCTCGACCGGATCCGGATCCACGGCCCCGACCACCCGGCCGTGCTGACCGCCCGGAGCATCCTCGCCGCCGACCTCGCGTACGCCGGACTGCGCCGACGGGCCGCCACCGACCGGGAGCAACTGGCCGCCGACCACGACCGCGTCCTCGGGCCGGAGCACCCCGACACCCTCGCCGTCCGATCCCTGCTCGCCCAGGAACTCGCCAAGACCGGCGAACTCGACCGGGCCACCGCGCTCCTCACCGACCTGGTCGCCGCCCGGCGCCGTCTCCAGGACCGGGACCACCCGGACACCCTGGAGGAGCGGGACGAACTCGCCTACACCCACCGCCTCGCCGGACGCCACCGCCAGGAGATCGCCGAGGTCCGGGCGCTCCTCGCCGACCACGAACGCGTCGACGGCCCGGACCACCCCGACACGCTCACCGCCCGCCACCGCCTGGGCCACGCCCTGCGGCACGGCTGGCAGCACGACCGCGCCGACGCGCTCTACCGGGCCCTGCTCGCCGATTGCGACCGGATCCTGGGAGCCGACCACCCCGACGTGCTCGACGTCCGGGACAGCCTCGCGCGCAACCTCGCCGCGGCCGGCCGCCACTCCGAGGCCACCGCCGCCTACCGCGACGCGCTCGCCCACGCGCTCGCCGCGCACGGGCCCGGGCACTCCTTCGTCCGCGAGCTCCGACGCGACCTCGCCAGATCCCTGCTGCTGGCCGGGGAGAGCGCCGCGGCCGTGGCCGAACTCGCCCCACTGGCGGACGAGTGGACCCGGCTCACCGGCCCCGGCCTGCCCGAGCTGGTCCACGCCGGCTGTGTCCTCGCCTTCGCCCACCACCTGGACGGGCAGCGCGAAACCGCACTCCGGCTGGCCGGCGACCTGGTCGCCACCGCGACCGCCGCCCTCGGCGACCCGGACGACGCGACCGTGCCGGCCCGTCTGACCGAGGCGCTCCTGCTCGCCGACGGCCCGCGCCCACTGCGGGCCGTCGTCCGGCTGGAGGAGCTGGCGGAGGCCTGCGCCGAGAGCCGGGGCCCGCGCAGCCCGCTCACCCTGGAGGTCCGCCAGGGCCTCGCCCACGCCCGGCTGCGCGCCGGGGACGCCGACGGGGCGGTCCGCGTGTACGAGCGGATCGTCGCCGACCGGCTCCCGGCCGGGGGCGCCGCGCCGACCGCCGCCCTCCTGGCCGGGCACGCGAGCGCCGACGACGTGGCCGTCAGCCTCGGCGCCCTGCGCACCGGGCCGGTGCCGGTCACGCCCAGCCTCGCCGTCGGCCTGGCGGCGGCCCTCGCCGCGGACGGGCGCCGCGACACCGCCCGGGAGCTGCTGGCGGCGGTCTGCGTCGGGCGCGAGGCCCTGATGGACCCCGGCCACCCGCTGGCGGCCGAGGCCCGTGCCGCGCTGACCGGGCTCGACCGCGCCGAGCGGGTGCCCCTCGGCGCGGTCGCCGGCGCGCCCGTCCCCGGCGCGCCCGCCCAGGTCGGGCTCGGCCGGGGTGCGCCGCAACTGCTCCCCCGCCGTAGCCGCGGCTCGGTGCACCGCGCCGTCGACCCGCCCGCGCCCCGGCCCGCCTGGCGGCCCCGGCTCACCCTCGTCGAGGACCCCGCCGTGGGCGTCACCACCCACCTGGAGTTCCACCTCGAACCCGCCGACGGCTCCGTGCCCGCCGCCCTCCCCGAGCTGCGCCTGGTCGCCGCAGTGTCCCCCGAGGCCGTGCTCGACCCGCCCGTCACCGACCACGTCCCCGCCGGTGCGCCCGCCCGCTTCGCCCTCACCCCGGCCGTGGCCGGCCCGCACACCGTCCGGATCACCGTCTTCGACCGGGGCCACGGCGCCGTCCTCCAGGACCTCTCCGCCGTCCTGGACGTCCCCGCCGAGAGCCCCGCCGAGGCCGGGGCCGCCGTCCCGGCCGAACCCGAAGACCAGGAGCAGGAGTAGATCGACGTGCCCCGGGACCTCCAAGTCGCCGTCCGCCAGAACCCCTCGGCCGACTACACCCGGCTGCCCCGGCAGCTCGGCCCCGCCGACGGCCTCCCGCTCAAGGGCCCGGCCCCGCTGGACCTGATCGTCTCGCTTCGCCGGCACGGCGACGAGCTCCACATCAGCGCCTTCCGCCCCGGCGAGCGCACCCCCGGGAGCCGGATCCACCGGGCCCGGCTGGCCGTCTCCGCGCCGACCCTCCTCGGCAAGGCCGCCCGGCTGCGCTCCGTCTGGCGCGACCGGCTGATCGGCTACAACCCGGACCCGTACCACCCCTACCCCTTCGCCACCGCCGTCGACTTCACCCCGCTCGCCGAGGCCGCCGAACGCACGGTCGCCGAACTCGCCGAGGAGGGGCGGTACTTCCTGGAGAAGATGTTCGAGGGCGGCGACCGCAGCCTGGTCCAGTTCCGCGACTACCTGAACCGCACCCTCACCGAGCACGGCTCACTGCGGATCAGCTTCGACTCGGACCTCCACCTCCCCTGGCCGATGCTCGCCGTCGAGGGCCACCAGCCGGACGACTGGGCCGACTTCCTCGGCCACCGCCACCAGGTCGAGCAGACCGGCGCCGCCTACCCGCCGATCCAGCCGCCCTCCTCCCCCCGCACCAAACCCGTCACCAGTCTCAACACCGACGACCAGCTCACCGGGATCGGCCGGGCGCCCGAGGTCCGCAAGCTGTTGGAGGACCGCTCCCAGCTGACCGTGCGCACCGAGTCGGACCGGCTGTTGGAGGCGCTGTCCGCGGCCGTGCTGGACGAGGACGTCATGTACTTCTGGTGCCACGGCCAGTTCGTCGCCAACGACTCCCCGTACGAGCAGCTCGCCGTGCGGCTCTCCGACGACCGGCACATCGACGCCGACCTGGTGCGCCGCCACCGCCGCCGCCACCTCGACCGGCCGGACGCCGTGTTCCGGCCGTTCGTGCTGCTGAACGCCTGCCACACCGGGCAGTCCGCGGCCGCCGAACTCGACCACCTGGGGCGGGCGTTGGTCGACCTCGGCGCGGACGGCGTGCTCGGGCCGCAGCTCCAGATCCCGCAGGAGTTCGCCGCCGAGTACGCCTTCGCCTTCCTCGACCACTACCTGACCGGCGAGTTCACGGCCGGCGAGATCACCCAGCAGCTGGTGCGGTGGTTCGCCCGCGAGTACCGCAACCCGCTGGCGCTCGCCTACTCCCTGCACTGCGGCATCGACAGCATCCTGGAGCTCAACCCGTGACCGCCCCCCTGCACCCGGCCTCGACGGCCACCGTACGGCCCGCGACCGTCGACCTGGACGAGCACGGCCGACTGCTCGTCCCCGGCACCACCACCCCCGTCCCCGAGGCCCGGGTCGCCGACCACCTGGCCCGCCACCTGCGGATCCCCGAGTGGGCGACCGACCTGTACGTCTACGTGCACGGCTGGCAGACCAGCCCGGCCGCCGCCGACCGCTCGGCCGCCGCCCTGGTCGAGCGGGCGGCCGCCCTGCACCGCGCCGCACCCGCCGGCTACCCCGGGCTGGCCGCCGGCTTCCGCCCCTGGTGCGTGGTGGTGCGCTGGCCCTCCTCCAGCCTGCCGACCCTGCACGGCTACCGGCGGATCCGCGAGCGGGCGCACGCGATGAGCGCCCGGGGCCAGGCCGGGCGCATCCTCGGCCACCTGCTCGGCTACCTCGACACCGGCCGGGGCCGACCGGACGCCCCGCGGGTGCTGGCCAACCGCCACGGCCAGTACCTCCACCTCCTCGGGCACTCCTTCGGCGGCCGCTTCCTCTGCGAGGCCGTCCAGTACGCGGCCGACCGCCCGGCCGGGCCCCCGGTGCTCAGCTGGACCGCCCGGCCCGGCGACCCGGGCCGCCCGTTCACCGTCGACAGCGCCCTGGTCTTCCAGATGGCCGCGCCCCGGGACGCCTTCACCCGGCTCTTCCCCCGGCTGTTCCTCGGCCCCGGCCGGGCCGGCGCCCCGCTGCGCGGCCCACTGGTACTCACCCACTCCCGCTGGGACCGCGCCACCGGCTTCTGGCACCTGCGCGCCGAGGGACACCCGGGCATCGGCCACTCCGGCACCGGCGCCGCCCCCGTCCCCCAGTTCACCACCCGGCTGCGGCCCACCGACTCCCCGTACCCGCACACCGACCTCGACCACCCGATCGTCAACATCGACGCCGGCCACCGCTACCGCGGCAGCCTCGCCGCCCGCCGCCTCCACCCCTCCGGCGCCCACTCCGACTTCCAGCACCCGGAGTCCGCGCACCTGCTGCTCAGCCTGGCCTCGCACTCCCGCTAGGACGGGCCCAGCCGCGGTCCGGCGCCGGTCAGCGCTGGCGGACGGCGGTGAACCCGCAGACCGGTGTGCAGAGCGTGACGATGCCGCTGTAGCGGTAGTTGGTGCGCCCCCGCGAGACGGTGTGCATCGTCAGCTTCTCGCGCAGGGTCAGCTGGTGGCAGCGCGGGCAGGCGGCGTCGACCTGCTTGCCCCAGGGACGGTTGGGGTTGAGCTTGCTGATCGCCACCCCCATCAGGACCACGGACAGGCCGGTGCCGATGAAGCCGACCGCCTGCCACACGCCCTTCCCGGACTCCCGGCGGTCGATCATCTCGTCGTAGCTGAACGTGCCCCCGCCGCCGCGGTTGGAGATGATCTGGCAGGTGTTCTGCCTGGTCATGGTCTGGCCGTCGCAGTCCGGGGCGCTGGTCGGATCGGCCTTGCCGACGACCAGCGCCAGGAAGAGACCGAGGCCGGCCAGCAGGACCAGCAGCACCAGCGCCGTGGTCCGGCTGCGCCCGGTCTGCAGGCGCGTGCGCTCCTTCACCGCCGTCTCCACCACCGCGTGCGCCATGTTGCCGCCGTCGACCGCCACCACGTGTCTCCTGTTGTCCGCGTTCCGTGCTCCGTCGTTCCCCGGCGGACCGGGGCAGACACGAACCCACCATCATCAGGTCGTTGCCGTGCGGTACTTGGCGAGAGCTTGACCCTGTCGTGACCGCTTCGACGCCGGGGCGGGGCCGGGGCGAGGCCGGGGCTCAGCTCCGGACCGCCGGGGACGCCAGGTAGGCGGCGGCCTTCCCCGGGTCAAGCAGCCACTCCTCGACGTCCTCCGGGTGGTCGAAGCAGTTGGCGAACCGGTCGGCCACGGCCTGGAACCGGCCGGCCGCGCCGAACAGTTCGACGGCGTGCGGGGGCGCGGGGCGCAGCATCGCGTTCGACCAGTCGGTGACGGCCCGGCCGGTCTCCGCCCAGAAGCGGTCGAAGGCGGCCTGCTGGAAGTCCCGGTCGAGGGGCTTGTCGCCGTGCGCGAGGATCGCCTCCAGGTACCGGGCGGCGCACTTGGCGGCGGCGTTGGCGCCCTGCCCGGTGATCGGGTCGTTGGTGACGACCACGTCGGCGACGCCCAGCACCGCGCCGCCGCCAGGCAGTTCGCCGACCGGTCGGCGGACCACCGGGGCGAAGCGGCCCGCCAGGGTGGCGCCGGCGTCGGTGAGTTCGACGCCGGAGCGGGCGCGGTCGTACTCCCAAGGAGTGAAGGCCTTCATCAACTCCAGCGTCACCCGCAGGTGTTCACCAGGCGCGCGGAGCCCGTCGAAGGCGTCCGCCGGACCGCCCGGCTGGGCCTCCCAGAGCAGGATGTCGCAGGGCCCGGCCGCCGTCAGGGCCGGCACGACGAAGAACTCGCCGACGCCGGGCACCAGGTTGCAGCGCACCGCCGGGAACTCCTGGTCGGGGCGCGGCGCCAGCCCGTACACATAGCTCGCGGCGAGCGCGCGCTGCGGACGCCGGAACGGGGAGCGCTCCTCGTCGCGCTCGAACAGCGAGGCCAGTCCGCCCTTTCCGGTGGCGACCAGCACCAGGTCGTAGGAGCCGGCGAGGTGTTCGACGTCGGCGGCGCTCACCTGCCGCACCTCCATCCGGCCGCCGCGCTCGGCGTAGAGCTCCAACCAGGTGGACATCTTCAACCGCTGGTCGACGGAGTGGGCGGGGGCCGCGAGCCGTCCGGTCCAGTCGATCACCCTGGTCGCGTCCGGGCCGCCGACCGACAGGCCGATGCCCTCGATCCGGGGCGCCGCACCGGCCCACAGGTCCAGGCCGAGGGCGCGCTCGTGGCGCAGCGCGGAGTCGAACATGCACTGGCTGGACAGCACCCGCCCGTCCCGCACCTCCTGGGCGTCACGGTCGGCCAGCAGCGTGACGTCGTAGCCGTGGGACTGCAGTCCGAGGGCCAGTTGGAGGCCGGCCTGCCCGGCGCCGATGATCAGAATCCTGCGCATCGCCCCTGCTCTCCTGGTGGTCCGTCCGGCCCGGACCGCCCGTCGGCCCGGCTGCCAGGGTTTGGATACCAGTCCGGAGCGTCCGCGTCCACGGCGCGGACGGGACGGGCGCGCGCCGGGCGGGCGCTCGGGAGCGGGCGGAGGAGCGGGCGCAGGCACGAACGGAAGCGCGGGCGCGGGCGGCGACAGCCGGCGCGGGAGCGGACGGCGGGAGCAGGCGGCAAGCTGGTGGGGACAGCGCGTGCGGGCCCGCCCCGCGCCGACCTCCCGCCGAAGGATCGCCATGGCTGCCACCCCTGCCTCCACCCCGGCTCCCGCTCCCGCCCCGGCCGACGGCATCGTGCGGGCCGTCCGGATCGCCGCCCCGGGCGGGGCTCCCGAGCTGGTCGAGGTCCCACTACGCACCCCCGGCGCCGGTTCCGTCCGGATCACCGTCGAGGCGTGCGGCGTCTGCCACTCGGACCTGCTGATCGCGGCCGGCCAGCTGCCCGGCACCACCTTCCCGGTCACCCCCGGTCACGAGATCGCAGGCCGGATCGACGCCCTCGGCGAGGGCGTCGAGGGCTGGCAGGTGGGCGACCGGGTCGCGGTCGGCTGGTTCGGCGGCAGCTGCGGGCACTGCGAGGCCTGCCGCGACGGCGACGCCATCCTCTGCCCCCACCTCCAGGTCCCCGGCGCGGCCTACCCCGGCGGCTACGCCGACTCCGTCATCGTGCCCGCCGACGCGCTCGCGGCGGTGCCCGACGGACTGACCGCCGTCGAGGCCGCGCCGCTGGCCTGCGCCGGCGTGACCGTGTTCAACGCCCTCCGCCGCTCCGCCGCCCGCCCGGGCGACACCGTGGCGGTGCTCGGCCTCGGCGGCCTCGGCCACCTGGGCGTCCAGTTCGCCCACGCCATGGGCCTGCGCACGGTCGCCGTCGCGCGCGGCGCGGAGAAGGGGCCGCTGGCGTACCGGCTCGGCGCGGACCACTACGTGGACAGCACCGCCGGGAACGTCGCCGAGGCCCTCCAGGCGCTCGGCGGGGTCAAGGTCGTGCTGGCCACCGTCACCGACGCCGACGCCATGTCCGCCACCGTCGACGGCCTGGGCCGCCGCGGCGAGCTCGTCATCGTCGGGGTGTCCCCCGCCCCGCTCGCGATCAGCCCGCTGCAACTGATCGCCGCGGACCGCAAGGTCTACGCCCACTCCTCCGGCGCGGCCCTCGACACCCGGGACACCCTGCGCTTCGCCGAGCGCACCGGCGTCCGGGCCTGGGTCGAGGAGCTCCCGCTGGAGGAGACCGCCGCCGCCGTGGCGAGGATGAGCAGCGGGCGGGCCCGGTTCCGGATGGTCGTCACCACGGGCCGCTGACCCGACGGCCGCCCCTCGGGTAGGTCAAGCGTTGGCAAAGACCCCGCCGTCGAACGCCCGATCGACGACGCTTAGGCTGGTCCGCGCCCGAACGACCCGCCGGGCGGCCGCCCGGGTACCCGGCCGGCCGCGCCGGTGCGTCGGCGGGCCCACGAACACCGGAAATCACAGGACGTACCAGGGGGACGCAGCAGCATGCACCGGGACCACGAAGAGCACGAACCGTACGAGTCGTACGAGCCGTACGGAGAAGACGGGTACGACGACCACCTCGTCCACGCAGACGGCCACCCGCAGGCCCCGCAGCGCCGGCGCTCCCGCCGGATCTGGCTGGTGGCGGTCGGCGGGGTGTTCACGGCACTGGTCGTCGTCGCGGGCTACGGCGCCTACAACGTGCTGAGCGCCGTGTCCGGCGGCTCCACCGACACCGGCGGCGGGGCCGCCTCCACGACCGCCAAGGAGCCGCAGGCGCCGCCCACCGCCGAACAGGCCGACGCCGTGGCCAAGGACTTCCTGGCGGCCTGGGGCCGCGGCGACCTCACCGTCGCGGCCGGGCTCACCGATCGCCCGGAGGCCGCCCGGATGGCGCTCGCCTCGTTCCACGACAACGTGTCCGCCCGCGCCCTCACCCTGACCGGGACGGGCCCCGCGCCCGCCGGCACGCCGAGCGAGCCCGCCGTCGGCTACCGGGTGCGGGCGGAGTTCGACGGCACCGCGCAGGCCTGGGAGTACGAGAGCGCCCTCGGCGCGGTGCGTGCCTCCGACGGGCGGGTGCTGGTGCGCTGGGCGCCGACCGTGGTCCACCCCAAGCTGGCCGCGGGCCGGACCCTCGCCGTGAAGGCCCTGCCGAACCCGGTGTCCAAGCCCACCGACCGCAAGGGGCGGCCGCTGGACGCGTTCCCGTCGCTGCAGTCCGTGCTGCCCCAGATCGCCCCGCCCGACGGCGCGAAGGCCGTCACCGGGCAGGCCGTGGTGCTCTCCGGCGGCGGGCAGGAGGCGGAGGAGCTGTTCGTGCTGACCCCGCCGAGCGCCCCGCAGGTCAAGCTCACCCTGGACGCCGACCTCCAGCAGGTCGCCGAGGAGGCGGTGAAGCAGCAGTCCGCGAACGGCAAGCCCGCCTCGCTGGTGGCCGTCCAGCCGAGCACCGGCAACATCCTGGCGATGGCCTACGCCCCGCAGGGCGGCTTCAACCGCGCGGTCGGCGGCGGGCAGGCGCCCGGTTCGACGATGAAGGTGATCACCGCGGCCGCGCTGCTGGAGGCCGGGGTCACCCCGGACACCGCGGCGCCCTGCAAGGAGACCACCAACTCGCCCCGGACCTGGCACAACGACGAGCCCGGCAACCACCTCGACTACAGCCTCAGCGACGACTTCATCCACTCCTGCAACACCGGCTTCATCGACAAGGGCCTGGAGAAGCTCCAGCTCGGCACGCTGGGCTCGGTCGCCCGCGACCAGTTCGGCCTCGGCCTCCAGTGGCGGATCGGCATCCCGAGCCGCGACGCCACCATCCCGGTGCCGGGCAACAAGGACGAGGCGGCGGCCGCGTACATCGGCCAGGGGCAGATCCAGGTGAACTCGCTGCTGATGGCCTCCGTCGCGGCCACCGTGCAGAGCGGAACCTTCCGTCAGCCGGTGCTCCGCGAGGACGTCAAGCGGGTGACCGCCCCTGGGAAGCTGCCCTCCGACGTCGCCCAGGGGCTGCGCTCGATGATGGCCAGGACCGCGACCCAGGGCACCGCCCGCACCCCGATGTCCGGCCTCGGCGGCCAGATCGGCGCCAAGACCGGCACCGTCGAGGCCGGCTCGGGCCAGGCCACCAACAGCTGGTTCATCGCCTACCGCAACGACCTCGCCGTCGCGGCCGAGGTCGAGGGCGGCGGCCACGGCAACAGCGCCGCCGGCGTCGCGGCCGCCCAGGTGCTCAAGGCGGGCGGCAAGGGCTGACGGGGCCGGCGCTCGGAGCCGCCGCGACGGCGCGGCCGGACCGGCTCCCCACGCTAACGGTCGGCCTCCACCGGCGCGGACCCGGTCTGCGGACGGGCCGCCCCGGGCGCCTCGGGCGCCCCGGGGCGGCTCCGCTCGGCCCAGGCGGCCACCGGTGGTCCGGCCGCGCCCAGGGCGGCGAAGAACACGCCGAGGAGCAGCCAGCCCGGCTGTCCGAGCGCCAGGACCGCGCCGGTCAGGGCCGCCGGGGCGAGCGCCTGGCCCGCGTTGAAGCCGATCCCGAACAGGCCCTGGTACTGCCCCTGGGCATGGTCGGGCGCCAGGCCGAAGGCCAGCGCGTAGCCGCCCGAGGACTCCCACACCTCGCCGACGCTGTGGATGCCCACCGCGAGCACGGCGAGCACCGGGGCGACCCACACCGGGACGTCGGCGGTCAGCGCCATCAGCGGACAGCTGACCAGGAACAGCAGCCCGGCGAGCCGGAAGGCCCGACCTCCCTGCCGCGGGGTCTCCACCCTGGACCCGAGCCGGCTCTGGAGCAGCGCGCAGACACCGCTGTTGACGGCGTAGACCGCCGCCACCGTCCAGCGCGGCGCGTCGGTGTGGGCGCTCAGCCAGATCGGCAGCAGCAGGGAGACGGTCTGGTACTGGAAGCCCATGGCGCTGTAGAGCGCGACGAAGGACACGTACGGCCGGTCCGCCAGGACGGACCACCGGCGGTGCTCCGCGGGCCGCGGCAGCGGCGGGTAGTCCGGGACGCCCAGGAGGCCGATCAGCCCGGCGCCCGCGAAGCTGGCGGCGTTGGCGAGGATCAGCGCGGTGTAGGCGGCACGGGTGTCGATCTGGATGGCGACGGCCGCGCCCAGGGTCCCCGCGACCACGCCGAGGTTGACGTAGGTGCGCAGCCTGGCCCGGAAAGCGGCCGGGCGCTCACCGCCCGCCCGCGCGACGAGCGCACCGCCCGCCGCGCTACTCGCCGTGGCGGCCAGCCGGTCCAGTGTGGCGACGAGCGTGAACGCCGCCCAGCCGTCGATCAGGACGAAGGCCGCCATGGTCACGGCCTGCAGTGCCACGCTCACCAGCCAGACGGTGCGGGCACCGTGACGGTCGGCCAGGTTGCCCGCCGGTATGCCCGCGGCCAGCCCGCACAGGCCCGCGATCGTCAGCCCCGCACCGACCTGGACGGCGGGCAGGTGCACCACGAGCGTGAAGTAGAGCATGGCCGCGGTGTTGAACAGGCCGTTGCCCACCCTGCTGACGAAACTGGCCGCGATCAGGGCTCGTTGCGGCCCCGAGGTCGCACGGTCATCGGTCCGTTTCTCTGATCTCCTCATGATCATGCCGATCAGGCTAACAGCGGCGTTCCGCGGTGCCGATCGGCCCCGAACGGACTCCGAACGGGCGCCGCCGGAAAAGCACTTGCCCGAACGAGGCGCCGGTGCCAGCATCTGAGCCATGATCACGAGAATCGAGCCGGCCACCCACTGGTGAGCGCCGTACCCGGGCACCCGTCGCCCGACCATTGCCTCGGCCGAGGAATCCGGGTGCACCGAGGCCCAACGCACCTCCCTCCTCACCGCCCGCCTCGCCCTCCCCGACGTCGACGGAGGTCGCGGCGCGGGCCGTGACGGCGGCCCGACCGGTCGGGCATCATGGCGCGATGCCCGAACTGATCACTCCGACCGTACGGCTGCAGGCCTCGTTCCTGGCCGTGGTGGCCGAGTTCCACGCCGAACCCGGCCAGGCCGTCCCCTGGTTCGTCAAGGATGTCGACCCGGCCGCGCTGACCGACCCGGGTCCGGACGCCTTCGCCGCGTACGTCGCACGCGTGCTCGCCGAGCGGACCGAGGCGGGGATGCGCAGGGACGCGGGGGTGCCGATGACCACCCTGTGGTGGGCCGAGGGTGACCAGCTGCTGGGGCGCCTGGCCATCCGCCACCGCCTCACCCCGAACCTGGAGCGCATCGGCGGCCACATCGGCTACGACGTCCGCCCCGGCGCCCGCCGACGGGGCCACGCGACCGCGATGCTCGCCGCGGCACTGCCGGTGGCCGCCGAACTCGGCATCACCGGCGCGCTGCTGACCTGCGACGAGACCAACACGGCCTCCCGCCGCGTGATCGAGGCCAACGGCGGACGCCTGACCGCCACGGAGGGGAACAAGCTCCGCTACCTCCTACCGACCACCTGACCCCCGCGCCCCGCTCGCCCGTCAGTCCCCGCGGACCGGCCGGACGATCCGCTCGACGACGGCCGCGGCCTCCGCCGGGTGCTCCGCCAGCCACCGCCCGAGCCGCTCCTCCACGGCCCGTGCCACGCAGGCCCGCACGGCCGTGTTGCCCAGCCGGTCACGGAGGGATCCCTCGAACTCCGGCCGCTCCAAGGTCACCGACACGACCGCCGTCAGGCCCTCGACAACCCGGTCGGCGCCGAGGTCGGCGCAAGGCATGGTCAGCAGCCGCCGCTCGCGCGCGCGTAGGCGGTGACCGCCGCCACCACCCCGTCCAGGAAGCCCAGCTGATGGGTGCCGCCGCCAGGCGTGGGGCGGCAGTTGGCGAAGCTCCGGACCCGCTGCTCCGGTGCGCGGTGCCACCGCCAGGCCACCTCCATCCTCCCGGCCATCCCCGGCTCCTCCTGCGTGAAGCCGACGACCTCCGGACGAATCGGCTCGTCACCCCGCCCGTCGAGGGAGTCCAGGAAGGTGACGAAGTCCCGTGCCCCGCCCGGGAACCGGAACCGCTCCGCGCGGGGCTCGCCGGGGTACCGCTCGTCGGTCAGCGAGACGTCCAGGCCCCGGTTGAGGAAGGCGAGTTCGCGGAAGCGTTCCGCCAGAGCCTCGTAGGAGAACTCCGTCGCCCCGAAGATCTCGGCATCGGGCCGGAAGGTGACGGTGGTGCCGCTCCCGACCACCGGCCCGGCCTGGGCCAGCGGAGCGAGCGCGATCCCGCACGCGTACTCCTGGACCCAGCGGACCCCGTCGCGCCGCACCTCGGCCGTGAGTCGGCTCGCCAGGGCGTTGGTGACGGCAGGCCCCAGATCAGGGTTGCCCAGCACCACATCGTAGTGGCCACCGACTCCCAGCCGGGTCAGCACGCTCTCCAGACCGGGCCCGTCCGCGCCCCCGGCGTCGTCGACGCGGACACCCGGCCCGTCGTCGGCGATCCGCACCGCACCCCCGGGCAGGAGGGTGACGTCCACGCGGCTCGCCCGGCCGTCGAGGACGTCGTTCACCGCCCGGTCGGAGACTGCGAACACCAGCTGCCGCAGGCCCCGTTCAGCCGTCGATCCGACGAACATCCTCGGCCGCTTCCGGACGGCCTCCGGCCATTCGTACACCTGGATCCGCGCGCCCACGTAGGCATTGGTCTCCGTGCTCACGATGTCCCCTCCGAAAGTGTCCGTCAGAACTCCCCCAGCCTACGAGATTTCCAGCAGAACACCAGGTCAGAGCGGGTGGACCAGAGCCGCATCCAGCCGCCTGAGCACCCGTCGGCAGGCGTTGGACCCAGGTATCGCGAACCGCCACCGGAGTGCCGTCGCACCGCCGACGACGGCGCACACGGCACCGTTCCGGGCGGACCCGGGGTCCCCGATTCCGAGAATTTCCGCCTGCGGGCCGGGGCTCCGTGCTGTGGCTCCGCGCCACTGTCCCGCTCAGTCGATCGCGACCGCCTCGGCGCCGTTCTGCGCCGCGCCCTCGGCGACTGAGCCCGCCCCGGGCGCGCTCCCCGGCCACCCGGCGGCGTCTGTTCGGCCCCCGTAAACAGCGAAGGCGGGGAGGTCAGAGCCTCCCCGCCACTATCAAGGTACCGCGCCAGGGGGGCCTTGCGGCAAGGCCCCCCTCGGGGCGCACAATCGTCGACCGAGGCCGGAACCTGGCGATTCGCGCGGTTCGCACCGTACGTTGGCCGGTGTCCCGAACTGTCGGCCTCGTTCGACACTCACTGGGGGAATGTTCCGATGATCGACGTGATCGTGGTCGGCGGCGGGCCGACCGGCCTGATGCTGGCGATCGAACTGCGGCTGCAGGGCGTCCGGGTGGTCGTCCTGGAGCGGCTGGCCGAGCCGACCCCGGAGTCCCGGGGCCAGGGCCTGCACGTGCGCAGCGTGGAGATGATGGACCAGCGTGGGCTGCTGGACCGGTTCCTCGCGGAGGGCCGGAAGTTCCGGATCGGCGGCTTCTTCGGCCACATCCACAAGCCGTGGCCGGAGACCATGGACACCGCCCACGACTACGGCCTGTCCGTCGAGCAGCCGGTCACCGAGCGGCTGCTCGGCGCGTACGCCGCCGAGCTCGGCGCGGAGGTCCGGCGCGGCCAGGAGGTGGCCGGGCTCGACCAGGACGACGACGGGGTCACGGTCGAGCTGGCGGACGGCACCCGGCTGCGCTCGCGCTACCTGGTCGGCTGCGACGGCGGCCGCAGCACGGTGCGCCGCCGGCTGGGCGTCGCCTTCCCCGGCGAGCCGTCCCGGGTCGACACCCTGCTCGCCGAGCTGTCGCTGGCCGAGGACCCGGCGACCGTCGAGGAGGTGGTCGCCCGGGTCCGCCGGACCGAGCTGCGGTTCGGCGCCGTCCCCCGGGGCGAGGGGCTGTACCGGGTGATCGTGCCCGCCCCGGGCGTCGCCGAGGACCGTGCCGACGGCCCGACCCTGGAGGAGTTCCGGCAGCAGCTGCGCGCCGTCGCCGGCACCGATTTCGGGGCGCACTCGCCCCGCTGGCTGTCCCGCTTCGGCGACGCGACCCGGCAGGCGGAGCACTACCGGGTCGGCCGGGCCTTCCTGGCCGGCGACGCGGCGCACATCCACCCGCCCACCGGCGGGCAGGGCCTCAACCTCGGCATCCAGGACGCCTACAACCTCGGCTGGAAGCTCGCCGCGGCCGTCCACGGCCGGGCCCCCGAAGGGCTCCTGGACAGCTACCACGCCGAGCGCCACCCGGTGGGCGCCCGGGTACTGGCCAACACCCGCGCCCAGATGACGCTGCTGGGCTCCGAGCCCGGTGCGGTCGCGCTGCGGGAACTGCTCTCCACGCTGATGGACTTCGAGGAGGTGAACCGCTACATGACCGAGATGGTCTTCGGTGTCGGTGTCCGCTACGACTTCGGTGCGGGTCCCGAGCTGCTCGGGCGGCGGCTGCGGGACGTCCGGTTGAAGAGCGGCCGCCTGTACGAGCGGATGCACGGCGGACGGGCCCTGCTCCTCGACGCCACCGGGGGCGCCCTCGACGCGACCGGCTGGGCCGACCGCGTCGACCACGTCACCGACCCCGGTGAGGACTTCGACGCCCCCGCCGTCCTGCTCCGCCCGGACGGGTACGTGGCCTGGCTCGGCGCGGACCAGCCGACGCTGGACGCGGCACTGACCCGCTGGTTCGGCCCCGCCACCGCCTGAGCGGCCCCGGAGGACGCTCACTCGCCCGGCGGCTCCGGCGACTCCAGCGGCTCCGACGGCCCCGGGTCGATCCTGAGCAGCGAGTGCTGCACCGTGCCGTCCGGCTGGTACACGGTGCGGTACAGGTACGGGTGGTCCGAGCCGGGGAGCAGCACGACGCCCTCCTCCACCAGCGGCCGCTGGTCGGCGATGGCCCGGAGGCGGTGGTCGGCGTCGGCCGGGAACTCCGGCTCCGGCGGGCGGCGGTGGCGTCCGGCCACGGCGGCGCTCCGTTCTCTCCTGGTGATTCCGGTCGTCCCCCGGTCCTTCCCGTCCTTCCTGCCCCTTCCCCTGCTCCCGGACCGTGACGCGCCCCGCCCGCCCGTTCAGGCCGGGCGGGCGGGGCGGGCGGGGCGGACGGATGGACGGGGCCGACGGGCGGCGCACCGGGCCGGGGTGACTACATCGGGGCGAGCTTGATCATCGCGAATGGTGCGCCCTGCGGGTCGGCGACCACCGTCATCCGGCCGGCCACCATGTCGAAGGGCGGGGCGAGGACGGTGCCGCCGCGCTTGACCACGACGTCGGCACAGGAGTCCACGTCGTCCACCGCGAAGTAGCTCAGCCAGTGCGCCGGGGTGCCGGGCGGGTCGTTGGCGAGCAGCGAGACCCCGCCGACGGGGCGGCCGCCGACCCGCAGTTCCCAGTAGGAGTCCGCGCCCTCCGCCGGCTCGATCTCGATGCCGAAGGCCTCGCCGTAGAAGGCGGTGGCGCCGGGGACGTCACTGGTGTGGAGCTCGTTCCAGGTCAGCGCGCCGGGCTCGTTGACCACCTGGGCGCCGGAGAACTCGCCCGGCTGCCAGACGCCGAACACCGCGCCCTGCGGGTCGGCGGCGATCAGCATCCGGCCCAGCGGGCCGACGTCCATCACCGGGGCCAGCAGGGTGCCGCCCGCCCCGACGATGGCGTCCTGGGTGGCCTGGGCATCGGTGGTGGCCAGGTAGCTGGTCCACACGGTGGGCGGCTCTGGCATGCCCTCGGGGGACATCGCCGGGCCGATGCCGGCTGCCGCCTTTCCGTTGAGCTCGCAGACGGCGTAGCCGCCGAACTCGGCCGGGCCGGGCTGCCCCTGCCAGCCGAAGAGGTCGCGGTAGAAGTCCAGCGCGGCCTGCTGGTCCTTCGCCATCAGATCGACCCAGCACGGGGTGCCGGTCACGTACGGGGTGGTGACTTCGGGCATGCTCGCTCTTTCCTCTTCCTCGTGAGGTCCCCCGCCAGTCACCCTCGCGTCCCGTCCGGGGATCCGCCACCCGACACTCCGCCGCCACGCCGCCGCCACAGCGCCGCCGCGGACCCCGCCGGACCCCCTCCCCTCCACCGCCCGACCTTCACCCGTTCGGCGCAACAGGGGCTCACGAACGAGCCGGACGGGCCCCCGACCACGGGGTTTGACCGGGGCCACTCATTGTTGTGACGCTGGGCCAACACAGCGTGCACCGTTGGCTCCTGGGGAGACCGTGGACGAATCGCTCCGAATCCTTGTCACCGACGCCGATCGAGGCGCCACCACCTCCCTGCTCGCCTGGCTGCGGGCGGAGGACGAGTTGCGCGGCCGGGTCGAGCTGGAGGCCGCGCCGCCGCAGCCCGGCTCCTTGGGCACCCTCGCCGACGTGCTCACCGTCGCCGTCGGTGCCGGCGGGGCGGTGTCCGGCCTGACCAGCGCGCTGATCGCGTGGATCCGGCGCCGGGCCGGCGAGACGGTGGTCCAGGTGACCCGCGCGGACGGCAGCTCGGTCGAACTGCGGGCGACGGCGGTGCACGGCCTCGACGCGGACGGCGTCGCCGCCCTCGTCCGCGAGGTGGGCGCGTCGCTGGCCGAGCGCCCCGGACCGGCCGCCCTGCCCGCCGAAGGCGGCGCGCAGCCCGACGGCGCGCACCCGGGCAACGCGCAGCCCGGCAACGAGTAACCCGGAGATGCCCGACAAGGCGGTGAGCGGCGGCGGACTGCCCCTGGGCCTCCCCGGTGCCCGGGCCCTGGTCATCGGGACCGGCACCCACGTCCCCGGTTCCGTCCTGCCCGACGTCCCGGCCGCGGCCGCCACCGTGCACGCCGTCGCGCGGGCGCTGGTCGAGCACTGCGGCCTCGCCCCCGAGCACGTCCGGACCGTGCTCGACCCGGAGGACCCCGTTGTGCTCGGCGAGGCGCTCACCGCCGCCGCGGAGTCGGCGGACTCCGTGCTGCTCGTGTACTACGTCGGCCACGGCCTGGTCGACGACGACAACGAGCTGTACCTGGCGACCCGCGTCACCGAGCACCTCACCCGCGGCCTCGCCTACAAGGGGCTGCGCTACGCCACCCTGCGCCGCACGCTGGCCGGCTCCCGGGCCCGCTCGGTCGTGCTGGTCCTGGACTGCTGCTTCTCCGGCCGAGCCGCGCCCGTCGGCCGGGCGGGCCGTGCCTTCGAGGCCGCCCACCCCGGCGGCGGCTTCGTCCTGGCCTCCGCCGCTCCGGAGGAGCTCGCCCTCGCCCCGCTCGGCGCGGCGTACACCGCGTTCAGCGGCGAGCTGCTGCGCCTGCTGTGCGAGGGCGACCCGGTCGGCCCGCCGCAGCTGACCCTGGACGACGTCCACCGGGCCCTGTCCCGCACGCTCCGCGACCGGGGCTTCCCGGCGCCGCGCCGCCAGGCCGAGGGGCGGGCCGGCGAGCTGGTCCTGGCGCCCAATCCGGCCTACGACCCGCCGGTCGGTCCCCACCCGCCCGAGCCCCACCCCGGCGCCTGCCCGTACCGGGGCCTGGCCGCGTACGGCGCGGAGGACGCCCCGTACTTCTTCGGCCGCGAGGAGCTGACCGAGCGGCTGGTCTCCCGCGTCGCCACGCGGCTCGCCGGGGGCGGACCGCTGATGGTGGTCGGCCCGTCCGGCGCCGGGAAGTCCTCGCTGCTGCGCGCCGGGTTGCTGCCCGCGCTCGACCACGGGCTGCCCGGGGCGCTCCAGGCCTGGCGCTGGCCGCGCGTGGTGCTGACCCCGGGCGAGCGGCCGGTGACACGGCTCGCCCACGCCCTGTCCGAACTGGCCGAACTGGCCGAACTGGGTGAACCGGGTGAACCGGGTGAACCGGACGGGCCCCGCCACCGCGATCCCGAGGCGATCCGCGCCGAGCTGATGGCCGCGCCGGAGTCGGTCCTCGCCCGGCTGCCCGCCGACGGGACCCGGCCCGTCCTGGTGGTGGACCAGTTCGAGGAGCTGTTCACCGCCTGCACCGACGAGCGCGAGCGGGAGGTCTTCGTCGCGGCCCTGTCCGCCGCCTGCACCCGGGGCCCGGAGCCGGACGCCTTCCCCCGGGCGGTGGTGCTACTGGGGCTGCGCGCCGACTTCTACGGCCACTGCGCGGCGTACCCGGCACTGGCGGAGGCGCTGCAGGACGGCCAGGTGCTGGTCGGCCCGATGCGGACCGGCGAACTGCGCGACGCCGTCGAGAAGCCCGCGCTGCTCGCCGGACTGAGCCTGGAACCCGGCCTGGTCGACCTGCTGCTGCGCGACCTGCGCACCGGCGGCGACCGCCCGCGCGGGCCCGGGGCCGCGCTGCCCCTGCTGTCGTACGCGCTGCTGGCCACCTGGCAGAAGCGCGCGGGCCGGGTGCTCACCCTGGCGGGCTACCAGGCCTCGGGCGGCATCTGGGGCGCGGTCGCCCAGACCGCGCAGGCCACCTACGACGCCCTGGACACCGACGGTCGCCGGGCCGCCCGGCAGCTCCTGCTGCGCATGGTGCACGTGGTCGACGGCGCCGAGGACACCCGCCGCCGGGTCCCGCTCGCCGAGCTCGGCCTCGACGCGGACCCGGCCGCACAGGCCGCCCTCCGCGCGCTCGTCGGGGCCCGGCTGGTCGTCGCCGACGACGGCCACGCCGAACTCGCCCACGAGGCGGTGCTGCGCGCCTGGCAGCAGCTGCGGGACTGGATCGAGCACGACCGGGCCGGCCTGCAGCTGCGCCAGCGGCTGCACGACGCGGCGGACGCCTGGGAGCGGGACGGGCGCGACGAAGGAGCCCTGTACCGGGGCGTCCGGTTGGCCGCCGCCGTGCAGTGGGTCGAGGAGTCGGCCCAGCGGCACGGGACCACCCCCGTGGCGCGGGAGTTCGTCGCCGCCGGGCAGGCCCGGCAGGCCGCCGAACGCCGCGCCGAACGACGCCGCACCACCCGGCTGCGCGCCCTGTCCGGCGTGCTGGCCGTGCTGTTGACGGTGGCGGTCGCCGGGGTCGGCACGGCGGCCTGGCAGAACCGGATCGCCCATGAGCAGCGGGACCTCCTCGCCTCCAAGGTGGGGGCCCAGGCGGCCGGCCGGATCCGGACCACCGATCCGACCTTGGCACTCCAACTCGCCCTGTCCGCACGGCACATCGCGGACACCCCGGAGGCGCGCGGCAGCCTGTTCGACTCGGCGCTGGCACCGTACTCCACGCCGGTCGCCGAACCCACCGGCACCGTACGGAACCTCGCCCACAGTGCCGAACGGCACCTGCTGGCCAGTACGGGCAGCGACCGGAGCGTCCGGCTCTGGGACCTCTCGGACCCCCGCGAGACGAAGTCCCTCTCGACCACGCCGACCAACACCAACCACCCGGGCCTCGCGCTGAGCCCGGACGGCCGGCTGCTCGCGGCCGAGGACACGGACACGTCGGTGCGCCTGTGGAACGTGACCGACCCCACCCGTCCGGAGGCCCTCGCCCTCCTGCCCGACAGCTCCGGCGCGCTCGCCCTCAGCCCGGACGGGCACCGGCTGGCCGTGCTCGGCCAGACCGGTTCCTCGCTCTGGGACCTCACCGACCCGCGGCACCCCGTCCGGTCCGCTGCCCTGCCCACCGCCACCGGTACGCCGCAGTCCGGCGCGTTCAGCTCGGACGGCCGGCTGCTCGCGCTCCTGCACGGCGAGTCCGAGGACTCGACCACCGTCCAGCTGTGGAACGTCGCCGACCCGTCCAAACCCGCGCTCACCGGCAGCATCGCCGACAGCCACGGACTCGGCCTGGCGTTCAGCCCCCGGGCACCGTTGTTGGCCCTCGGCAGGAACGGCCGGGGCGTGGGCCTGTGGGACACCACCGACCCGGCCAAGCCCGCCCCCGTCAACCAGGCCTCCTACGACACCTCGGCCCCGGTGGCGATCGACTCCCAGCAGACCGTGGCGGCCCTGGTCTTCGCCCCGGACGGCCGGACCCTGGCGTTCGGCTCCTCCCGTTCGGACGAGTACTTCACCGGCCACGCCGAGACGGTGGACCTCCGCGACCCGCACTCCCCGGTCGGCGTCGTCGACTACCCCACCTCGGAGACCGTGTACGCGGTCGCGCTCGACGACCGCGGCTCGTCCCTGCTCAGCGCCGGCACGACCCTCCGGCGCTGGCACCCGGCACCGGCCACCGTGCTGTCCGACACCGGCGCCTACGGGAACTTCACCCAGGACGGCCGAACCCTCGCCTGGGCCTTCGACCCACCGCCCGGGCGCAGTACCGACGGCGCCCGGCAGTACCGCCTGTGGCGGACCGACGGCCCCTACGACACCCGGCAGGCCGGGACGCTGACGGGTCTGAACGGGGGGACGGTCCGCGCCGTCGACGACCACACCCTGCTCACCTACAGCGACGTCGCGGCCCCCCTCCTGTGGGACGTCTCCGACCCGGACCACCCCCGCCGGGGCGGCACGCTCAACGCGCTCTCCGAACCCCTGGACCACACCGGTGTGCTCTCCGACTTCATGACGGACCTGGACGCCCGGAACGGACTGGTCGTGGCCAACGGCCGCGACGGCCGGATCCACGTGTGGGACGCCTCCGACGCGAGCGCCCCGAAGGAGCTCTCCACCTTCCCCTCCCCCCAGCCGCCCGGCCAGCTCCACCTCGTCAACCGCAAGCTGGTCTCCCTGGACCGGATGAACAGCCACCGGATCAGCGTCTGGGACCTCGGCGACCCCGCGCATCCGACGGCCGCCCCGCCGATCGACCTCGACACCAACGTGGCCCAGGCGGACGAGGCCCAGAACCGGCTCGCGATCGCCCTGGCCAAGATCCCCGGCTCCAACCCCAAGACCATCCAGCTCTGGGACCTCGCCGACCCCCGGCACCCCGAGCACGGCGCCCTCCCGGAAGCGCCCGTCACCGACTTCGCGTTCAGCCACGACGGGCGCACCCTCGCGGTGTCGAACGACAGCACCGTCGACCTGTGGGACGTCAGCGACGTCCACCACCCGCAGCGGGCCGGCTCCCTCGTCGCCCAGAAGCAGTTCAACCTCGAGTTCAGCCCGGACAACCGGCTGCTCATCAGCAGGGCCCTGGCCGAACGGGACACCCTCCTCAACGGCGGGCAGATCCACCTCTGGGAGGTCGCCGACCCGCACGCCCCGACCGAGATCGCCGTGCAGGCCCCCAAGCACTACGTCCCCGCCCTCGGGTTCAGCCCCGACGGCAGGAGCCTCCTGATCAGCCAAGCCGCCGGGGACAACGACCCGAGCCGGGTCACCATCCTCGACCCCGACATCGACCGCCTCACCCGCCACCTCTGCGACGTCGCGGGCGCCACCATCACCGAGGCCCAGTGGAAGCAGTACTTCCCCGGCACCCCCTACGACCGGCCCTGCGGCTGACACCCACCCCGACGTTCTCCGCCCCACCACACTCCCCGGGAGCCGCCATGGACACCGTCACCCCCCGAACCGGCGAGGAGGCGGCCGCCCTGGCCGCGCTCGGCAGCCGGGTGCTCGCCGAGGCGGGGCACGGGGACATGGTCTGGGGGCACCTGGCGGTCCGCGATCCGGACGGGCGCGGGGTGTGGATGAAGGCCTCGGGCTGGGGCCTGGAGGAGATCGACCGGGACCGGGTGCTGCTGGTCTCCTGGGACGGCGAGCGACTCGCGGGCGGCGAGCGGCTCGACGGCGGCGGTCGGGTGCACCTGGAGTACCCGATCCACACCGAGGTGCTGAAGGCCCGCCCGGACGTGCACGTCTCGCTGCACACCCACTCGGGCACCGTCAACGCCTTCTCCTCGCTGGGCGAGCCCTTGCGGCCACTGAGCCACGACGGGGTGCCCTTCGCCGAGCACGGCCTGCCGCGTTTCGGCGCGACCGCCGACCTGGTCCGCACCGCGGAGCTGGGCCGGGCCCTGGCCGCCGACCTCGGTGCCGCCCGGGCCTGTCTGATGCCGCAGCACGGCCTGCTCACCGTCGGCCGGGACGTCGCCCACGCGGTGATGTACGCCGTACTGCTGGAACGGGCCTGCGGCCTCCAGCTCACCGCTCGCGCGGCGGGCGGCCCGCGTCACTGGACCGGCCACCGGGAGAGTCTGGAGAAGGACGCGTCCGTCTGGCCGTCCAGCCAGATCGAGGCCGGCTGGCGCTACTGGGTACGGCGGACCGATCACCCCTGACCTCAGGGGACGTGAACCTCTGTCGGCTTCGACTCCGGGTGCTCTCACGCTGAATGGAAGTCAACTCACCTACCCCGTCGACCATTCGGTGCCCCGGGCGGATCAGGGCGCGTCGGTACGGAGGGCGGCGCTGGTCGCCAGGGTGGTGTAGGGCATGGTGAAGCGGCCGCCCAGGGCGTCGACGGCCGCGCCGACCGCGTCCAGGACCTCGGCCAGCGGGGCGGGTCGGAGCCCGGTGAGGCCGCCGGTGGTGGGGAGCAGGTCCAACCACTGGTCGCGTGTGTAGGACCGCTCCCAGGCGAAGCTCCACTGCTCCGGTTCGGCGAACCGCCCGGTCGCGCGGATGTCGTCGGCGGTCCTCGCGTACCCCGCGCGGTACAGCTCCAGCGGACGCCGGGCCGGCCGGTCGCCGAAGGGGGAGTCGGGCACCACCCGCCGGAAGGCCGCGGCGAACGGCTCGGCCACCTCGGCCGGCGGCTCGAAGACGTGGCCGAAGATCGTCAGGCGGCCCTTCGGGCGCAGCAGCCGGGCCGCCTTCGCCGCGTCGACGGCCGGGTCGACCCAGTGCCACGCCTGGCCGACGACCACGGCATCGAAGGTCCGACCGGCCGGCTCCCAGTCCTCGAAGGTCGCCACCTCGACCCGCAGGCCGCGGGCCCGCGCCAGGGCGGCCATCCGCGGGTCCGGGTCGATCCCGAGCACGGCGCAGCCGGCGGCCTGCAACTGACGGGCCGCGATGCCGGTGCCGCAGCCGACGTCGAGCACATCGACCACGTCGGGCACATCGGGCCCGGGGCTCCCCGCGACGATGCGCGCCACCAGTTCGTCGGGGTACGGAGGGCGGGCCCGGTCGTAGCGCTGCGCCTCCGCTCCGAAGGACTCGGCCACCTGCCGAGCCCGGTGGGGTTGCACCGACGCCGCCAACTGCGCCTGTTCCGGGCGCCCTTGCTGTCCGTGCGGTAAAGTGGGCATGCGCCCACCGTAGTGGGCAAGCGCCCACATGCCAAGCGACCGCCAGACTTCTGGCACCGGAGGGGGTCCGCACGTGCCGACCGGGGTACACCTGCGCGACGCGCGCCAGCAGCTGTTCGACGCCGCCGAACGCATCCTGCTGCGGGACGGCCCGAACGGGCTCACCAGCCGGGCCGTCACCGACGAGGCGGCCTGCGCCAAGGGTGTGCTGCACCGGCACTTCGCCGACTTCGACGCCTTCCTCACCGAACTGGTGATCGACCGGGCCGCGCAGCTCGAAGCCCACGCCCGGGCCCTGCGCGACTCCGTCGGCACCGGCACCGTGGCCGACAACCTCACCACCGCGCTGACCAGCCTGTTCGGCCCGGTCCCGGTGGCGATCATCCCGCTCATCACCTTCCGGGACGAGCTGCGCGCACGCCTGCGGCAGGCCATGCCGGGCGGCGGCATCGCGATCCTCTCCCAGGTCGCCACGGCGGTCTCCGCCTACCTGACGGAGGAACGCGCGGCGGGCCGCATCGCGGCCGACGCCGACATCGACTCGCTCACCCTCTCCCTCGTCGGCGGCGGCCACCTCCTCTTCGCGGACCGGGACCCCGGCCCACCCGCCCTGGAGACCGTCCACCAGCTGGTGACCACCGCCCTCGCCGACGTCCTCCACCGACGGCCCCGCTGACATGGCGATCGAAACGGAAGCGGTACAAACGCAGTTGGCGAGCGCGGGGCAGGCCGCCCTGGGCGGGGTCGAGGACGTCCGGGGCGAGAGCCTGGAAGCCCTGCTCGCTCGCGACCGGCGGGCCGCGGCGCCGGTGCTGGCCCGGCTCGGCGAGGCGCTGTAGGCGATGCGCGGCCACCGCGCGCCCGGCTACGGCAAGGTGGCGGTGGTCGACGAGGGCGGCCGCTCGCACGGGAGGTCCTGCGAGGAGGTCGTCCTCACCCGCGCCCGGCGGGACCTCGCCGAGGCGGCCGCGCGCGATCCCCGCGTGGCGCAGGCCCGTGACCAGCTGGCGGCGCGGCTGTCGGCGCTGGCCGAGGCCGTCCGGCCACGCGCTGAACATGCTGTGGTGCACGGTGAGTTGGGGCCCGACCATGTCCTGGTCGACCCGGCCGGACAGCCCGTGGTGATCGACATCGAGGGCACGATGTACTTCGACGTCGAGTGGGAGCACGTCTTCCTGCGGATCCGGCTGCACGAGGACTACCGGCCACTGGAACCGGCCGGGCTGGACGAACACAGGCTCGCCCTCTACCTGCTGGCGCAGCGGCTCTCGCTGACCGCGGGCCCGCTCCGGCTGCTCGACGGGGACTTCCCCGACCGGGCGGCGATGGCGGCCATCGCCGAGTACAACCTGAACCGCGCGCTGGACCTGGCCCGCTGAGGGACGGTCCGGTGTGCGGCAGGGCCGCCACGCGGAGGGCCCGCCCGCACGTCGCACCCCCCGCGTGGCGGAAATCGTCACCTTCGTGTCCTTGCTGCCATCGGGCCGTACGGCCAAGCTGGAGGGGTGAGCAGTCCACGCATCGTCTTCGCGGTCTTCCCCGAGTTCCAGATCCTCGACCTGACCGGCCCCCACGAGGTCTTCACCCACGCCGGGCGCCTGACCGGCGGCGTCGTCATCGAGACGGTGGCCGCGACGCCCGGCCCGTTGCCCTCCAGCGGCGGACTCGCCGTCTCCCCGACCCTGACGATCGACGAGTTCGACCGACGCGCCGAGCACCGCGCGCACGGCGGTGCCCACGCCCCTGTGGACACCCTCGTGGCGGTCGGCGGGGCGGGCGTGCAGCAGGCCTGCGAGGACCGCCGCTTCGTCGACTGGTTCGCCCGCACCGCCCGCCACGCGCGCCGGACCGCCTCGGTCTGCACCGGGGCGTTCCTGCTCGGCGCCGCCGGGCTGCTGGACGGGCGGCGCGCGGTCACCCACTGGTCGCGCTGCACCGATCTGGCCGACCAGTACCCGCTGGCCACCGTGGACCCGGATCCGATCTTCGTGCGCGACGGCGAGCTGTGGACCTCGGCCGGGATCACCGCGAGCATGGACCTCGCGCTCGCCATGACGGAGGCCGACCACGGCCCGGAGGTGTCCCGCGCGATCGCCCGTCAGCTGGTGATGTTCGTCCAACGCCCGGGCGGGCAGGCGCAGTTCAGTGCCCAGCTGGCGGCCCAGCGGCCGGAGCGGGCCCCGCTGCGGGAGGTCCTCGACTGGATCTCCGACCACCCCGACGGCGACCTGGGCGTCCCCGCCCTGGCCGCCCGGGCCGCGATGAGCGAGCGGAACTTCACCCGGGTCTTCCGCGCGGAGACCGGCCGCACGCCCGCCGCGTACGTGGAGAGCGTCCGGATCGAGGCTGCCAGACGACTGCTGGAGAGCACCGCCGCGACCCTCGACGCCGTCGCCCACTCCTGCGGCTTCGGCACCGTCGAGACCCTGCACCGCAGCTTCCGGCGCACCCTGCGCGTCACCCCCGGCGAGTACCGCCGGCACTTCTCCCACTGGTGACGGCCCGTAGCGGGGCCTACGGCGCGAAGGTGAACTGCGGCCTCGGCTTGAGGCTCTTGAGGCACAGCAGGTACTTGTCGCTGCCGTGCTTGTAGGTGAAGTAGCTGTCGGCGTCGGGGTACTTCCGGCACTCCGTCTCACCGTCGTTGGAGTCGTCCGCCCGGCCCACGACCCGGGCGTCGGCCTGCGGGTCGGAGCAGGGAACCACCTTGAGGTCCGGGTTCTTGTCGTCCAGACCGGGGATGGCGATCACGTTGCTGTTGTGGACGCAGTCGCCGGCCTTGGCGAACTCCGGGTCGTCCTTCAGGAGCACGAAGAGCAGCGTGGCCAGGACGGCGGGGATGAGCACCCCGACGATCGTGGGCCGCAGGTAGACCGGCTTGCCCGGGTCCATCGGCGTGCTGGGGCCGCCGGGCAGCGGCTCGGCGAGCTTGTTGATCTTCGAGCGCTGCGGGATGTTGAGCAGCATGACGATCGGGTTGATGATCATCGACGGGATGCCCCACCAGCCCTGCCACAGGCTGTCGGAGGTCATCTCCCGGTGCGTGGCGATGCCGCAGTCGCGGCAGTACGGGCCCCGGCGCTTGAGGTAGCGCAGGACGACGATGAAGCCCTGGTGCCCGCGGATCGTGGCGTTCACGGCCGGGACGGAGCCGCAGACGGCGCAGGTGAGCTGCCCCTCGCCGTAACCGGGCGCCGCCCCCTCAATCGGGACGGCGGAGGCGGTCTCCGTGGGCGCAGCGGGAACGGCAGGCGCAGCAGGCGCGGTGGCTTCGGCGGGCCCGGTGGCGTCGGGCAGCTCGGCAGACTGAGTGGAAATGGTGGATCCCCCGTGGTGATCAAGAAAGTTCGCCGGGGAAACCTATCGCCCCTCGAACACCAAGACCGGACCATGGGGGCGCCAAGGAGCGGAAGGTCACCGAACCGTGATCCCAAATCGGTCGTTCGCCGTCGAATTCCGGCGACGCCCGTCCCAAGGCCCCGGGCTCCCCTGGCACCCCGAACTCCCCTGGCTCAGTGGTACCAGGTGCGGATCTTGGCCGCGGTCTCCCGGACGTCGGCGTTCCCGGCCCGGATCCGGGCGGCCAGTTCGACGGCCTGCTTGGAGTCGGCCGTGACGATGACGCCGGAGGCGCTCAGGTAGGAGGCGGCCACCACGGCGGCGAAGTGCTCGTTGGCGGACTCCAGCGCCGGGACCCGGATCAGCTGGTGCATCAGGGCGGCCGCCCGCTGGTGCACGGCGCCGTAGACCGGCACCTCCATCACCTCGTCGGCGTGCCGGGCCACGGCGGCGGCCAGGGTGCCGTAGTCGGTGACGTCCGGGTCGCTCGGCAGGAACTGGTGCGCGATGTCGAGCAGCCAGACCCGGTCGATCCGCAGGATCACGCGGCGTCCGCCGTGGCGTCGCGGGTGCTGCGCGGGTACGGCCCGAACTCCTCCTCGAACGCGGGCCCCCAGGCCTGGGCGAAGTGGGCGGCGGCGGTGAGGAACCGCTCGCGCCGCTCGTCCGCCTCCTCCGCCAGCACCTTGCGCGCGTAGTCGGGCAGGCTCATCCCGGCGGCCTCCGCGCGCTGCTCCAGGGCCTCGTGCACGGCGTCGTCCAGTCGGACGTTCAACTGCTTCATGGCGGTGAGCGTAGCCCCAGCTACGGATCGCTACAAGGCGGCCTCGGCACTCCGACCGCTGGCACGGGACGCCGCCGGGCCGTGTTCGACCCGGACCTCCAGGGCCGGCCAGTGCGCCGCCCACCGGGCCAGCCGCTCCGCGTCCGGGAGGCCCTGCGGGACCAACGCGGCGTCCGGGTGGAAGGTCACGCAGGTGCCGGTGGTGCCGTCGGGCTCGATCGGGTCGAGGCCGGTGACGGGGAGGCCGTGCTCGTAGCGCTGCGTCCAGGCGCCGTTGAGCCGGCGGTTGGTGTGGAGCAGCCGGGTGCTGAGCGCCGCGACCACCGACATGCCCCGGCGCGGGTGCCCGTCCGGGAGCAGCTCCGCGCCGGGGTCGTCGAAGAAGCGCAGGTCCTTGGTCGCCATGACCGGCTTCTTGACCGCCTCGCCGTGCTCGTCGACCCGGGTGTCGGTGCCCCGGCCGTCGTCGCGGACCGAGACCGCGCCGTCGGCGTGCAGGGTGACCACGCACCGGCCGGTGCCGCGCGCGGCCGCCTCGTCGCCCGGGTAGGCGAGTACCTCCAGCACCAGGTGCGCCACTCCGCCCGGTGCCAGGCCGCCCGCCCCCGCGCGGATCCCGGCGAGGTGCTCAGCGTCCACGGCGGCCGCCCAGTCGTGGGTGGTGTTGGTCCAGGTGTCCTTCGGGGTCGCGTCCATCCGAGGAGTATGCCCCAGCGCCCGGCGGCCGCCCACCATGGCTGTCCAGCACCGGCCGACCCCCAACACGCCGCGCCGGTAGGAAAGTTGCCGGACGGCCGCACGGGGGCGTCCGCTCACCCGGTGACGAGCCGTCGGCCGCTGATCTCGGCCGGGCGGATCCGGACCCAGCGGGGCCGGTCGCCGCCGGCCCAGGGGGCCGCGCCGGGCAGCCCGTCGAGGCGCTGCAGTTCGGCCGGGTCGTCGACGTACCGCGCCGTGCCGAGGGCGAGCACGCTCCAGCCGCGCCCCAGGTACTCGTCGATGCGGTCGACCTGGAAGGACACCTGTGCCCCCGACTCCGGCGCGGTGGCGGTGCGTTCACCGGTGCGGTAGGCGAAGGAGGCCTGGTCCACCACGTAGTTGACGGGGTAGACCGCCGGGCCCGGGCGCACCGGCAGGCCGATCCGGCCGATCCCGTGGGTGCCGACCAGCTCCCAGCACTCGGCGTCGGTGAGGTCGAGCAGGCGGGGTCGGGGGCCGGGCCCTTCGTGGCCGGGCGGGGCGTCCGCGCGGCCGGCCACGAGCTCCTCCCGACTGAGGCCGAGGGCGGCGGCGATCCGGACGAAGCCGCCGGGGTCGAAGGCGGGTCCGGCTTCGAGCAGGTGGCGCAGGTACTGCGGGGCCATCGCGGCCCGCTGGGCCAGGGCGTCCTCGGTGAGGCCGAGTTGACCGAGGCGTTCGGCGATCCGGCGAGCCACGACGGCGGGGTCGGGATCGGCGGTGGGATCGGCATCGGGGGTGCGGTCGGGATCGGGGGTGCGGTCGGGATCGGGAGTGTCGTTCACGGTGGTGGCTCCTCGGCTCGCCAAGGGGGGTGCCCGGACCGGTGTCCGGGCGGTGACCAGGCCGGATCCATCCAAGCGTCCGGCCCACCCCGAGTCGAGGAACGGCAGCGCCCCGTGCGTGTCGGAGAACCCCGGGGCGGGCCCGCGGGGCCCCGACCTTGATCACCCGTCCGCCGCCTGCGATCATCCCCCTGACGCGAACTCAAGTCCGCTTCGCGACAACGGGGAACAACGGGGAAGCAAGGAGACACATCCGTGATCGTCGTGACGGGTGCCACCGGTACGGTCGGCTCGAGGGTCGTCGTCGGACTGCGCGAACGCGGGCTGGCGGTGCGGGCCCTGGTGCGCGGCGGGTCGGCGGGCCCGGCCGAGTGGGACGCGGGGGTCGAGCGGGTCGCCGCCGACTTCACCGACCCGGCCTCGCTGGACGCCGCCCTGGACGGGGCCGACACCGTCTACCTGCTGGTCGCCGTGCATCCGGAGATGGCCCAGCACGAGCGCAACGTGATCGACGCCGCCGTGCGCACCGGCCGCCGGCCGCGGATCGTGCTGCACGCGGCCGCCGGCGTCGAGTACCGGCCGGAGGGGGTGCGCTTCGTCGGCTCGCACGTCACGGGCCTGGACCACCTCAAGGACTCCGGCCTGCCGTGGACCGTCCTCGGCCCGAACGGCTTCCACCAGAACTTCCTCGGCACGGCCCCGACCGTCAAGGCCGGCCACCTGGCCGTGCCGGGCGGCGAGGGCGCGGTGGCGTACGTGGACGCCCGGGACGTCGCGGCGGCCGCCGTCGAGGTGCTGGCCACCGAGGGCCACGAGGGCGCGGTCTACACCCTGACCGGCCCGGCCGCGCTCACCCACGACGAGGTGGCCGAGCAGCTGTCCGCCGCCGCGGGCCACCCGGTCGCCTACGCCGCGCTCACCCCGGAGGTCGCCCTCGACGGCCTGCTGAACATGGGCTGGGACCGGTGGCGGGCCGAGGGCATGGTCGAGCTGTACGGGCTGTACGCGGCCGGGCTGGCCTCGCCGGTCAGCCCGGACGTCGAGAAGCTGACCGGCCGTCCGCCCCGCTCCTTCGCCGAGTTCGCCGCCGAGCACGCGGACGCCTTCCGCGCCTGAGCCACCCGCGCCGTTCCCGTCCCCGGGCCCCCGGGGGCGGGAACGGGGACGGGGACGGACCACCTCTCCCGGCGCCACCGCAGATCGTCAACTCACCGTCAAGATCCCTGCACGGCCCTTACCGTGCCGTCCGGCCGGGCGCATACTGTGCTGCGCGCGGCGAGCGCCCGGCGACAGGGCCACACCGGACCCGGCCCGGCCGCACCGCGACGGGGAGCAGGTGGAACTGGCGTGGCAGCACTCGTGATCGTCGCCGTGGTCGTCCTCTTCTTGTTGACGACCGGCGTGCGGGTGGTCCAGCAGTACGAGCGCGGTGTGGTGTTCCGGCTCGGCCGGGTGCGCGGGACGGTCCGCGAGCCGGGCCTGACGCTGCTGATCCCGGTGCTCGACAAGATGCGCAAGGTGAACGTCCAGGTGGTCACCATGCCGGTGCCCACCCAGGAGGGCATCACCAAGGACAACGTGTCGGTGAGCGTCGACGCGGTGCTGTACTTCCGCGTGATCGAGCCGATCAGGGCCACCGTGGACGTGCAGAACTACAACTTCGCCATGCTGCAGGTCGCCCAGACCTCGCTGCGCTCGATCATCGGCAAGAGCGAGCTGGACGACCTGCTGTCCGGCCGGGAGAACCTCCACCACGACCTGGAGGTCATGCTGGAGAGCCCCGCGTCGGGCTGGGGCGTGCACATCGACCGGGTGGAGATCAAGGACGTCAGCCTGCCCGACTCGATGAAGCGCTCGATGGCCCGCCAGGCCGAGGCGGACCGCGAGCGCCGGGCCCGTATCATCACCGCGGACGGCGAGTTCCAGGCCGCCGCCAAGCTCGCCGAGGCGGCGGCCACGATGTCCGCGACGCCGGCGGCCCTCCAACTGCGCATGCTGCAGACGGTGGTCGAGGTGGCGGCGGAGAAGAACTCGACGCTGGTGCTGCCGTTCCCGGTGGAGATGCTGCGGTTCTTCGAGGCCTCCGCGAACCGGCTCGCCGAGGGGGCCCCACCGGCCCCCGCACCCGCCGTCCCCACGCAGGCACGCGACGCCGAACCCGCCGCTCCGGTCGACGGCAGCTGACGTCCGGCCGGCCCGGAAAGTTCCCGGGCCGGCCATAACTTGGCTCTATGAGGTCATAGATCGACACCGCCTACACCTCCGCGCGGCCAGCGGGTTGGCTGCAAGGGTCCAGACCATTCGGCCCGCTCCGTCCACCCGGAGGATTCACCCGCATGACCCGCTCGATCCGAGTCGCCATCGTCGGAGCCGGCCCCGCCGGGATCTACGCCGCCGACGCCCTGCTCAAGTCCGACGCCGCGAAGGCGCCCGGCGTCTCGATCGACCTGTTCGAACGGATGCCGGCCCCGTTCGGCCTGATCCGCTACGGCGTGGCCCCCGACCACCCGCGGATCAAGGGCATCGTCACCGCCCTGCACCAGGTCCTCGACAAGCCCCAGGTCCGCCTGTTCGGCAACGTCGACTACCCGACCGACCTCACCCTGGACGACCTGCACCGCCACTACGACGCCGTGGTCTTCTCCACCGGCGCGATGGCGGACCGCTCGCTCGACCTCCCGGGCATCGACCTGGACGGCTCCTACGGCGCCGCGGACTTCGTCTCCTGGTACGACGGCCACCCGGACGTGCCGCGCACCTGGCCGCTGGAGGCCGAGAAGGTCGCCGTCCTCGGCGTCGGCAACGTCGCCCTGGACGTCGCCCGAATCCTCGCCAAGACCGCCGACGAGCTGCTGCCCACCGAGATCCCCCCGAACGTGTACGAGGGCCTCAAGGGCAACCGCGCCGTCGAGGTCCACGTCTTCGGCCGCCGCGGCCCGGCCCAGGCCAAGTTCAGCCCGATGGAGCTGCGCGAGCTGGACCACTCGCCCACCATCGAGGTCATTGTCAACCCCGAGGACATCGAGTACGACGAGGGCTCGATCGCCGAGCGCCGCGCCGTCAAGCACGTCGACCTGGTCGCCGCCACCGTCGAGAACTGGGCGATCCGCGACGTCGGCGACCGCCCCCACCGGGTCTACCTGCACTTCTTCGAGTCCCCGGTCGAGGTCCTCGGCGAGGACGGCAAGGTCGTCGGCCTGCGCACCGAGCGCACCGAGCTCGACGGCACCGGCAACGTGCGCGGCACCGGCCGGCACACCGACTGGGACGTCCAGTCGGTCTACCGCGCCGTCGGCTACTACTCCGACGAGCTGCCCAAGCTGCCCTTCGACCCGGTCTCCGGCACCGTCCCGCACCAGGCCGGCCGCGTCCTGGACGGCGACGGCTCGCACGTCACCGCCGTCTACGTCACCGGCTGGATCAAGCGCGGCCCGGTCGGCCTGATCGGCCACACCAAGGGCGACGCCAACGAGACCGTCGCCTGCCTGCTGGAGGACCACGCCACCGGCCGGCTGCCCGGCGCCACCGAGCCCGACCCGGCGGCGATCGAGGAGCACCTGCGCGCCCGCAGTGTCCGCTACACCACCTGGGACGGCTGGAAGCAGCTCGACGCCCACGAGCGGGAGCTCGGGCAGGCCGAGGACCGCGAGCGCGTCAAGGTCGTCGAGCGCGAGGACATGCTGCGCCACAGCGGGGCCTGAGGCACGTCGGCGGTCACCGGCGGACGATCGGCAGCAGCACCTCGTCGACGATCTCCGCCGGGTCCAGTTCCACGGCGCCCCCGCCGCACAGCTTGATCCGGTAGAGCATCAGCGCCGGCACCACGTCGGTGACCAGCGGGCTGACCGCCCCGGGGCGGACCTCGCCCCGGGCGGTGCCCCGGTCGAGCACCTCGGCGATCAGCGCTGTGGTCGGGTCGACCACCCGCTCCTGCACCAGCTCCAGGAAGACCCGGGCCCGCTGGTGGTCGATCTCGCTCATGATGGCGCGGACGGCGGCGCCCAGGTCGCTGAACATCGCGGCGCGCAGCCCGGCCACCACCTCCAGGAGGTCCCCGCGCAGGCTCCCGGTGTCCGGGGCCGGCCGGGCCGGCGGCAGGGCGGCCCGCAGGGCGTCCATCACCAGCTCCTCCTTGGAGGACCACCGCCGGTAGAGGGCGGCCTTGCCGGTCTGCGCCGCGGCGGCCACGCCCTCCATGGTCAGCCGGGCGTAGCCGTCGGTGGTGAGCTGCTGGAGGGCCGCCCCGTAGATGGCGCTCTCCAGCGCCTCCCCGCGCCGACGGACCGGGGTGCCGGCCGCGTGCACGGTCCCGCCCTCGGCGGTTCGGACTTCAGCGGACATCGCTGCACACCTTCCGGGGACTCCCTGTTCACCAGGCCTACCGCCAATGTTAGTGAACGAATCCGTTCCCTCCCAAGCACCGTACGCGGTTCGGCCCCCGGCGCCGGCCTGCGGCTCCGGGGGCCGGCGGGGCACGGGCTCAGCGGTCGGCCTGGTAGGCGTTGAGCTTGCTCAGCGGGCCGTGGCTGCCGTCCTGGTAGACCGGCTGCATCTGGACGTCGCCGTAGATCTGGAACAGCTTCTTCGCCGGGTCGGCGGCGGTCGGGTTGCAGTTCGGGAAGCCGGTGTACCAGTAGATGCTGGCCACGCCGTCGCCCTGCACGGGCGGCGAGCTTCATGGTCTCAAGTCCCTTTGCTCGATGGTGGAGTTCGTCCGGTGCCTCGACGAGGCCGCCGACGCCACCAACTAGCGCACCGGCCACCACCAGCCGCAAATCCCATGAAGCAATCAGCTGACCCGTCTACCTACGGACCGGTTCGTGCGCCGCCCCTGCTCTGTTGGAACGACTCCCGGGCCCGTCGCCCGGCCGTCGGCGGGCGGTTCCGCTACCAACGAGGGACGCCCCCCATCGAAAGGCGGCCCCCTTCGTGCCCGTCCCCACCACCTTCGACCAGAGCGCGACCGGCTACAGCCTCGCCCACGCCTACTGGCTGGCCAGGGCCTCGGACCTCGCCTACCAGAACGACGCCACCGTCGACCGGCAGGCCCGGGACTGGGGCTTCGACACCGTGCGCCACCACGACACCCGGTTCACCCCGCCGTTCCCGCTCCAGGACACCCAGGCCTACACCATGGCGAGCGACCGGATGATCGTGGTCGCCTTCCGCGGCACCGAGCCCAAGGAGCTCCGCGACTGGCTCACCGACTCCACCACCCCGCCCTGGCCGGGCCCCGCCGGCACCGGCTACGTCCACTACGGCTTCGCCGAGGCCCTGGACTCGGTCTTCCCGGACGTCCTCAAGACCCTCACCGAACTCCGCACCGACGGGCAGAGCGTCTGGCTCACCGGCCACAGCCTCGGCGGCGCCCTCGCCATGCTCGCCGCCGCCCGCCTCCACCTGGAGGACCCCCGGCTGACGGCCGACGGCGTGTACACCTTCGGCCAGCCCCGCACCTGCGACCGGCTGCTCACCGCCGCGTACGACCGGGCCTTCCAGGGCCGGAACTACCGCTTCGTCAACAACAACGACATCGTCCCCCAGCTGCCGCCCGAGCCGGCCTTCACCCACGTCGGCGCCCTGCGCTTCATCGACTCGACCGGGACGGTCCACGAGGGCGCCAGCGGCCTGCTCTCCGGCCTCGCCAACCGGGCCAAGGGCTTGACCTCCGCCGCCTTCGAGCCCACCGGCGAAGGCGTCCGCGACCACTTCATGCGCAACTACCTGACGGCATTGGAGAAGAACCTGTGACCGCCCGCCTCGCCAAGACCGCCCTCGCCCTGCTGCTCACCGTCGGCCTCGCCCCGGCCGCCGTGCCCGCGCACGCCGTCACGGCCGCCCGGGCCCCGGCCGCGCTCCTCCAGCCGCCGCTGCCGCTCGAAGCCTTCCCGCCGCAGGTAGCCCGGGCCTGCGACATCTGGCGCCAGCTGGAGTGGCCGGCCACCCCGCAGCCCATCACCTACCGCCTCCCGGACGGCGAGTTCATCCGCGGCGGCAACCCGTACGGCAACCGCAGCGGCGATCTGCCGCAGGCCACCACCTACCACGAGTACGACGTCAACCCCCGCCCCACCGCCAACACCCACCGGGACGCCGAGCGCATCGTCCGCGACACGGTCTCCAAGCGGGTCTACTACACCGCCGACCACTACGCCGACTTCCGCGAGATCTCCTACGGCTGCTGACCCGCAGCCCGCCCCGGGCACCCGCCGCCACCGCGGCGGGTGCCCGCTCCCGTGTGCGGCGCCCGTACGGGCGGCACGCCGTGCGGGGCGGGCGGGCCCCGGCGAGACTCGGTCGCAGGGCGGGGGCCAGCACCATGAGCTACCCGAAGGAGCGGTCATGCCGGAGCCCGAGCCGCCGGACACGCCCCCGCGGCAGGGCGGCGGCCCCACCCTGCGCGAGGTGCTGCTGCACCGCGGCTACCTCGGGCTGCTGCTGGTCGCGGTGCTGGTCGGCGTCCCGATCTCGCTGGTCGCCTTCGGGTTCGTCGGCCTGGAGCACGAACTCCAGCACTGGATCTGGGAGAGCCTGCCGGACGCCGCCGGCTTCGACCGGGCGCCCTGGTGGTGGCCGCTGCCCGCGCTGGCGCTGGCCGGGCTGCTGCTCGCCCCGATCGTCACCCGGCTGCCCGGGCGCGGCGGCCACGTGCCGGTGGACGGGCTCGGCGGCGCGCCCAGCCTGCCCCGGGACGTGCCGGGAGTGGTGCTGGCCGCGCTCGTCGGCCTGCCGCTCGGTGCGGTGCTCGGCCCGGAGGCGCCGCTGATGGCGCTGGGCGGCGGGCTCGCGCTGCTCGCCGTCCGGGCGCCCGCCCGGGCCCGGAACCCGCGGGTCGTCCCGGTGCTGGGCACAGCCGGGGCCGCGGCGGCGATCTCGACGATCTTCGGCAGCCCGCTGGTGGCCGCGGTGATGATGATCGAGGCGGCCGGGCTCGGCGGCCCCCAGCTGGTCGCGCTGGTCCTGCCCTGCCTGCTCGCCAGCGGCGTCGGCGCCCTGGTGTTCACCGGCTTCGGGCACTGGACCGGCCTGTCGATCGGCGCGCTCTCACTGCCGCACGTGCCCGCGACCGGCACCCCCGACCCCGGGGACTTCCTGTGGGGGGTGCCGCTGGCGGTCGCGGTCACGCTGGTCTGCGTGGCCGGGCAGACGCTGGGCCGACGGGTCAAGGCCTTCACGGACACCACGACCGCCCCGCGGACGGCGCTGCGCACCGCCGTCCGCACGGTCGGCTGCGCTGTCGCGGTCGGCGCCTGCCTCACCGCGTACGCGCTGCTCACCGGCCGCTCGCCGGAGGAGGCCGCGCTCTCCGGCCAGGCCACCCTGGGCGCACTCGCGGCCGACCCGGCGGCCTGGCCGATCGGCGCGCTGCTGGCGCTGGTGCTGTGCAAGACGCTCGGCTGGGGCATCGCGCTGGGCAGCCTGCGCGGCGGGCCGATCTTCCCCGCCGTCCTGATCGGCGCCGCCCTCGGTGTGGCCTGCGCGCCGCTGCCGGGCCTGGGCACCGCACCGGCGCTGGCCGCCGGGCTGGCCGCCTCCGGCGCGGCCGTGACCAGGCTGCCGGTGACCAGTACCGTGCTTGCCACGATGCTGCTGGGCGGGCAGGCGGCGAACGCGATGCCGCTGCTGATCGTCTCCGCCGTGACGGCCTTCCTCACCGCCGAACTGCTGCGCGGCCGGGCCCGCCCCGCCCCGGAGGCAGCGACCCCGGCGCCGGTCCACCCGGCCTGACCCCTCGGTCCGCGGACTCGTCAACGTTCGGTGCCGTGGCTACCCCTCCGGGGGACGGAAGGTGAACATTCGCCGATTCCCCGGCCCCGCACCCGGCGCGTGGGCGATAACGGAGGGGCTCCTGGCCGACCCCATCCGAGGAACCGCCCATGCCCATCGCCCAGTACGGCGTGCTCGCCGCCACCGCCGTCGACCGCCGCCGCGAGGGCGCCACCGGCACCCCGCACTACCAGATCCACCTGCGCGACGCCGCCGGCACCGACTACCGCGCGGCCGTCAACGTGCTCTCCCAGCAAGCCCCTTCGAACCTGCTCTACTTCGCCGACGAGAACTTCCGGCACCCGGTGACCGCCCTCCTCCCGGCCGCCGGCAGCGGCTGGACGGCGCTGGACTCCCGCCCGGGCACGGCGAGTCTGGACTTCGTCCGCGGCAAGCTGTTCGACCACGCGGCGATGCACGTGCTGCCGCCCGACCTCCCCGGCCCGGACAACGACCTCGCCGACCTGCTCGACCACTACGTGCAGCACGCCATCGCCGACCCGAACGCCGCCCTGTACGTGTTCGGCCAGCGCTTCGGGCCCGAACCCGGCGTCCCCGACAAGGTGTTCGGCTTCCTGCCCGGCAACGGCGTGCACGACGTGCACATGAACCAGGGCAACAGCGGCCAGTTCCGCGGGGACGACGGGGTGTACCAGGACGGCGCCCTGCTGATCCACCTGCCGGACGAGAACCGCTGGACGGCGGTGTTCCTCGCCTTCCAGTCGCAGTCCTGGCACACCGACGACCGCACCGGCCACGGCCTGCCGGGCTCCGTCCCGCACCCCGGCCGGGCGCCGCAGGACTCCCCCAACAGCCAGGTGTAGCCGCCTCCGCCGGATCAGGTGGTGATCGGCGGATTGGGCCGGGTCAGCCCGCGGTCGTAGGCGAAGATCACGGCCTGCACCCGGTCCCGGGCGCCGATCTTCGCCAGCACCCGGCTGACGTGCGTCTTGACGGTCGATTCGGCCAGCACCAGCCGCTGGGCGATCTCGTTGTTCGTCCAGCCCTGGGCGATGGCCACCAGGATCTCCCGCTCGCGCTCGGTCAGCGCCTCCAGCCGCGGGTCCTCGACGGGCGCCGCGCCGACCGGGCGGACCGGCAGGTGGTGGGCGTAGGCGTCGAGCAGCCGCCGGGTGATCGCCGGGGCCACCACGGCGTCGCCCTCGGCGACGGCGCGGATCCCGGCGAGCAGTTCCTCCGGCCGCGCATCCTTGAGCAGGAAGCCGCTGGCCCCGGCGCGCAGCGCGGCGTGCGCGTACTCGTCCAGGTCGAAGGTGGTGAGGACCAGGATGCGCGAGCGCCCGCCCCCGGCGACGATCCGGCGGGTGGCCTCGATGCCGTCCATGCCGGGCATCCGGATGTCCATCAGGACGACGTCGGGCCGCAGGTCGGCGGCGAGCCGGACGGCCTCGGCGCCGTGCGCGGCCTCGCCGACCACCTCGGTGTCGGGCTGGCTCTCCAGCAGCATTCGGAAGCCGTAGCGCTGCAGTGGCTGGTCGTCCACGATGAGGACGGTGGTCACGGGTGGCCGCCTGTCGGGTCGGGGGTGAGGTCCAGGACGGCCTCCACGGTCCATCCTGCCCCAGGGCCGGGGCCCGCCGTGACGCTCCCGCCGTACAGGGCGGCGCGTTCGCGCATCCCGGCCAGGCCGTGGCCCTCGCCGTCCGGTCGCGTCGGCGGGCGGGTGCCGCCGGGCGGGCCGGCGTCCTGGACGCGCACCCGCAGCCGGGTGGCGTCGACGGTCAGGGTGACGTGCGCCCGGGTGTCCGCTCCGGCGTGCTTGAGGGTGTTGGTGAGGGCCTCCTGGACGATCCGGTAGGCCATCAGCTGGACGCCGCGGTCCAGCCGGTCCGGGTCGCCGGAGACGGTGTACACCACCTGGGGGCCGGCCGCGCGGATCCGGGCGCACAGGCCGTCCACGTCGGCGATGCCGGGCTGGGGGTTGAACTCGGCGGCCTGGTCGGCCTGGTCGCGCAGCACGCCGAGCATCCGGCGCAGCTCGCCGAGCGCCTGGCGGCTGGTCTCGCCGATCAGTTGCAGCGCCTCCCGGCCGCGCTCGGGGTGGGTCTGGGCGGCGTAGGCGCCGCCGTCGGCCAGGGTGACGATCACGGACAGGTTGTGGCCGATGATGTCGTGCATCTCGCGGGCCACCCGGGTGCGTTCGGTGGCGGTGGCCAGCCGGCTGCGCTGGTCGCGCTCGATCTCCAGCCGGGCCGCCCGCTCGCGCAGCCCGGCCAGCTGGGCGCGGCGGATGCGCACCGCGATGCCCAGGGCGACGCCCGCGGTGGCGGCGCTGACCAGGAAGAACAGGGCGTCCCCGACCGGCAGTCCACCGCCCGAGACCTCGACCGCGGCCAGCGCCATCGCCCCGACCATCAGCAGGCAGGACCAGGCCAGGTGCCGCAGCCGGCCGTGCAGGGCCAGGCTGTAGAGCGCCACCAGCAGGGCCGCGTCGGCGCGCAGGCCCACGCCCAGCGACCACTGCAGGACGAACACCGCCATGATCACCGCGAAGGCCACCGTGGGCCGGCGGCGGCGCCACAGCAGCGGCAGCACCAGGCCGGCCTGGAGGAGCAGCGTCCACGGCAGCGGCAGCCGGACCAGGTTGAGCCGGTGCTCGTGCGGCCCGGTGTCCCCGTGGCCGGCGTCCCCGTGGCCGGGGAACAGGTCGGGCAGGCCGAACATCAGGAACACCACGGCGAGCACGGCGGCGTCCAGCACCCACGGGTGCGCGCGGTCCGCCTCGCGCAGCCGCTGGCCGATCCGGGCCAGCCGGGCGAACAGCGGGTGGCCGGACAGCGCGTCGGTGGTCGCGAACGGGCCGGCGGAGGCGGAGTGGTCCTCGCTCACCGGGGGTTCTCCCTGCTGGTCGGGGGCGGACGGACGGAACGGTGCGGCGCCGGTGAAGGACCGGCGCCCCCCCCCGCGCCAAGCGCGTATAAACAAAAGAACCAGCCGACCACAAAAGCAGTTTAGATAACGGTGGTAGCCGTATAAAAAAAAAAAG
>NZ_JBHZCN010000016.1:97884-108794 GCF_042755465.1 Kitasatospora sp. NPDC059160
GGGGGGCGCGGGCGGTGGGGGGGGGGCGGTCTCCCCCCCCGCCCCCCCCACCGCGAGTCTCCCAGGCGCCGGGGCGCCGAGGCCGGACAGGGCCGAGGCTCAGGCGTCGCTGCGCACCAGCCGGACGGCGGCACCGGCGAGCGCCAGCACCGTCCAGCCGAGGAAGACCAGCAGGCCGGCCGTCGGCGAGAGGGTGGTCGAGTCGTGGTGCAGGGCGAACATCGCCTCACCGGCGTGGCTGGGCAGGTACGGGCTGATGTGGCCCTGCCAGTCCGTGGGGAGCAGCGAGGTCAGGCCGGGGATCAGCATCAGCGAGGCGACCAGCACGGCGATGCCGCCGGCCACCGAGCGCAGCAGGGCGCCGAGGGCCACCCCGATCACGCCGACCAGGCCCAGGTAGAGCCCGGCGCCGAGCAGGCCGCGCACCACGCCGGTGTCGGAGAGGGTCATCGCCGCCCGGGTGCCGGACAGGATGCCGCTGTCGGCGGTGAAGGTGGCGAAGACCCCGACGGTGCCGAGCACCAGCGCGATCACGCCGTACACCGCCGCCTTGGACCACAGCACCGGCAGGCGGCGCGGCACGGCGGCCAGGGTGGAGCGGATCATGCCGGTCGAGTACTCGCCGGCCGCGACCAGCACGCCGAGGACGCCGAGCGCCAGCTGGGCAAAGTTGGTGCCGAACAGGGACAGGCTGAGCGCGCCGGCGTCGGCGAAGTCCCGGTCCATCGGGCGGCCGGAGGTGAGCCGCGACTTGAACTGGAAGGCCGCGATCAGGCCGAAGGCGACCAGGAACAGCAGGGCCAGGCCGAGGGTGATCCAGGTGGAGCGCAGCGACCACAGCTTGGCCCACTCGGAGCGCAGCACGCGCGCGGCCGTCACCTTGTAGGCGGGGCCGGCGGGGCGCTGCCCGGCGGGCACGGCCGTCTGGCTGGGGGCGATCGTGGTCATGCCGCGCTCCTCTGGGTGTCGACGGTGCTCTCGACGGTGGTGGTGCCGTGGTACTCGACGGCGTCCCGGGTCAGCTCCATGAAGGCCTCCTCCAGGGAGACCGTCCGCGGGGTGAGTTCGAACACGGCGATGCCGTGCTCGGCGGCGGTCAGGCCGATCTCGCGGGCCGTCCGCCCGGTGACCAGGAGCTCCTCGGAGCCGGAGCGGCCGGTGATCTCGACGTCCGGTCCGGCGAGCGCCGAGCGCAGCCGGGTCGGGTCGGCGCTGGCGACCTTGACGACGTCGCCGCCGGCCTGCTGGACGAGCTCCTGGACGGTGGTGTCGGCGAGCAGCCGGCCCCGCCCGACGATGATCAGATGGTCGGCGACCAGCGAGACCTCGCTCATCAGGTGCGAGGAGACGAAGACGGTGCGGCCCTCGGCGGCGAGCGAGGTGAGCAGGTTGCGGATCCAGAGCACGCCCTCGGGGTCGAGCCCGTTGACCGGCTCGTCCAGCATCACCGTGGCCGGGTCGCCCAGCAGGGCGGCCGCGATGCCGAGCCGCTGGCCCATGCCGAGCGAGAACGCCCCGGCGCGCTTGCGGGCCACCGACTGGAGGCCGGTCAGCTCGATGACCTCCTCGACCCGGCGGCGCGGGATGCCGTGGGTGTGGGCCTGGGCCATCAGGTGGTTGAACGCCGAGCGGCCGGGGTGGATCGACTTGGCCTCCAGCAGCGCGCCCACCTCCTGCAGCGGAGCGGCGTGCTCGGCGTACCGGCGGCCGTTGACCCGGACCGACCCGCTGGTGGGCGCGTCCAGTCCGACGATCATCCGCATCGTGGTCGACTTCCCCGCCCCGTTGGGGCCGAGGAACCCGGTCACCGCGCCCGGCCGGACCGTGAAGTCCAGCCCGTCCACGGCGGTCTTCTCCCCGTACCGCTTCGTCAGCTGGTGCGCCTCGATCATCGCTAGCCCTTACGTTCAGGGGCCGGGCCCTCCCGGCCGCCCACGGGTTCCACGCTAGGGCCCGGCGGGGCCCGAACCGCGGCACTGCGGACTGATCATCGGACGCCGCGTAGTACCGCGGTACCACACCGTCGCCCTACCCGCGGAAAAGCGGTTTCGCCGACCGCGCCCGCTCGCCGAGGATGGCGGGATGGACGATCGGAGCGTGACCCTGCGTCGGATGACCCCGGCCGAGTACCAGGCGGCCACCGAGATCCGGGAGGCCGAGACCGTCCGGCAGCTCGCCGAGCGGATGCCGGAGGAGCTGGCCCGCGCACACACCCGTCAGGGCACCGCGAGGTTCCTCCCGGACGGCCTGGACACCGCGGGCCACCACCTGGTGGTCGCCGAGGACGGGGCGGGGCGCACCGTCGGCACCGCCTGGATCGGCCCCGACCCGCGCGCCGGGGCCGGCGTCTCCACCTCCGCCTGGCTCTACCACCTCCGCGTCCTCCCCGAGTTCCGCCGCCAGGGCTACGGCGCGGCCGTCCTCGCCGCCGCCGAACGGCTCGCCGTGCGCCTGGGCAGCACCGACCTCGCCCTCAACGTCTTCGGCGGCAACGAGGCGGCCATCGCCCTCTACCGGCGCGGCGGCTACGGCGTCACGGCGATGTACCTGAACAAGTCCCTCCGCGAGTAGCCCGGCGGAACCTTGCCGCGGCGGCCAACTACCTTGTGGCGGGCGGCCGTCGGGGCCATCGGGGTTGTTCGAGGCCGTCGGGGCCGGCGGGTTGTCCAGGGCCCTCGGGGCCGTACACCGGACGTCAGGGGGAGGCGCGGATGGAGACCTGCGGGGAGTGCGGTGCGCGGGGGTGCCCGGAGCTGTTCCACCGGCTGCTGGCGCTGGACCACTCGCGGGCGGAGCCGTGGGGGCCGTTGCACGCGGTGTCGGTGTCCTGCTTCCTGTTGCAGCATCCGGGCCGGCTGCCCGGGGACGGCGGGGCGGGTGCCCGGGGGATGCTGCGGGCGTACCTCGACGGCGGGTTGCCGGCGGTGGAGCGGCTGGTCGGGCGGGCGCGCCGGGCGAACTCACACCGGGTGACGGGCGGGACCGCACCGGGCGGGGCAGCACATCCCGCTCAGGAGGCGCCGCGGGGCGGGTTCGCGGTGACGATCGAGCAGGTCGCGGTGGACGGGGCGTTCCCGGCCGAGGGGTTCGCGGAGCGGGTCGGGGCGTGGGCGTCGGTGACGCTCGCTGCCTGGGGGCGCGACGGAGCGTAGCCGCGGCGGGACCGGAACGGGACCGTGGCCCCATGCGCATGGGTCAGCCCGGGCGGTGCCATGGAGGGGCGGGTCGACCGGCCTGCGGAACCCTCCCGGAGGACACCATGAACGCCAGATCGGTCAACCCGGTGGCCGTCGCCGCCGGAGCTGCCGGAGTCGTCGTCCTCGCGGCCGTGGTCGTCCGCGCCGCCCGGTGCTGCAGGGCCCGGGCGGAGGGCGAGGCGGCCGGGGAGCAGAAGCGCCGGGGCCACGCCCACGGCCCCGGTCATGGTCACGGCCACGGCCACGGCCACGGCCACAAGCCGTGCCCCAACCCGCCGAACTGCTGACCCCGGTCCGGGCGCGCCCGGCGGCTCCCGTCAGCCCGCCGGGTTGCGCGGCAGCACCGCGTGCACCCGGGTGCCCTGGCCGAGGCCCGCGACGGGGTGGACGGTGCAGCTGCCGCCGATCTCCGCCGCCCGGTCGCTCATCGAGCGCAGCCCCACCCCCGGGTGGCCCGCGTCGCCGCGGCCGGGGCCCTGCCCGTCGTCCTCGACGGTGAGTTCCAGCCGCCCCGGGTCGACCAGGACGGTCACCCTGGCGCTGGTCGCCCGGGCGTGGCGCAGCACGTTGTTGAGCGCCTCGGCGGTGATCCGGTAGACGGCGACCTCGACCGCGGCGGGCAGCTCGGGCAGCGGGTCGGGCACGAGCAGCGCGGTGACGGTGAGCTCGTCGCCGCTGAAGGTGTCGGCGAGGCGGCGCAGCGCGCGGCTCAGCCCGTAGTCGCCGAGCGCGGTGGGCCCGAGCCGGTCGGTGATCCGGCGGACCTCACGGACGGCCGTGGCGAGGTCGTCGGCGACGTCCTCCAGGGCGGCGGCGAAGCGGGCCGGGTCGTCCACGGCGGCCGCGCCCTGGAGGCGCAGCCGCAGCCCGGCCAGCATCGGGCCGAGCCCGTCGTGGATGTCGCGGCGCAGCTGACGGCGTTCCTCCTCCCGGGCGGCGACGATCTGCTCACGGCTGGCCCGCAGGTCCTCCATCAGCTGGAGCGAGGCCACGGCGGGCGCGGCCTGGTCGGCGAGGGAGCGCAGGATGTCGCGGTCGCTGTCGTCGAGCGTGCGCTGGCCCGGACGCGGGGAGACGGTGAGCCGGCCGATCTCGCTGCCGCGGTGGACCAGGGCGAAGCGTTCGCCGTCCTCGGGGTACTCCCCCACGGCGGCGAGCCGGCGTTCACCGCCGCGGGTCGAGACGGTCAGGTCCACTCCGGGCAGCCGCAGTTCGTCGCCGACCGTGGCGCACAGCACGGCGGGCACGTCCTGCGGGTCGACGGTCTGGCTGACCCGCCCGGCGAGGCTGCGCAGCACCTGGTACGGCTGGGCGCGGGCGCCGTAGTACCAGCGGTCGACGATGCCGGAGGCCCAGCGCACGCCCCTGGGCAGGCCGCCGGCGAGCAGGAGGACCAGGGCGACCACGCACAGGGCGCCGAAGCCCCGGCCGGGCAGCAGCATGGTGGACAGCAGCCCGGCCAGCAGCACGAAGACGACCGCCAGCCCGGCGGCGACCAGCAGTCCGACCAGGATCCGGCGGGCCGAGCGGTCCAGCCGCCAGGAGCCGTCCCGCACCACCACGACGGCGAGGGTCAGGGTCCACAGCGCGGAGGCGGCCGCGTAGGCGGCGTAGGAGGCGGTGCTCTGGCCGTTGAAGTAGTAGCCGGCCTCGGCGCCGGCCCAGAGCAGGTAGACGGCGATCGCGACCAGCACGTGCTGCCGGCGGCGCCGGGGCACCCGGCGGGCGCGGGCCAGCGGGACGAGCACCACCAGGGCGGTCAGGGCGACCCACACGACCAGTTGGGTGATGTGCAGGGTGCCGTTGAAGTGCCGCAGCCAGTCGGCGACGGTGCTGTCGGCGAGCGGGTTGGGGCGGCCGAACACGGTCGGTTGGTAGACGTAGTAGCTCGCCTGGGGCAGCATCCACAGGCCCACCGCGCCGACCGCGAGCCACCAGCGGCGGTCGGTCAGCCGGCCGTACGGGAGCCAGAGCGGCAGCGCCTGCCAGATCGTGCCGCTGACGGTGTAGCCGACCGATTTGAGCACGACCACGGCGCCGACGTAGCGCGGGTCGCCCACCTGCGTCCAGACCGGGGTCTCGGCGGCGAGCGGCAGGATCAGCGCGCCCCCGTACGCCAGCAGCACCCAGCCGAGCTCCAGACCGGGGCGGTGGGCGTGCAGCAGCACCCCGCCCGCGACGGCGGCGAGGCCGAAGCCGAGCACCGCCAGGTGCCGGGTCGGCTCGGCGATCCCCGGCGTACCCAGGTGGCCCAGCACGTAGCCGGCCCACAGGCCGCCCGCCGCCAGGCAGACGAGCGCGCACAGCCCCGCCGTCGCGAGCTGCCGCTCCGCCCGCCCGGGCCGGGGCCGCCACCGGACGCTCCCCGCGCTCTCCGCACCCATGACCGACCTCTCTTCGCCCACGACCGGCCGCATGGCAGCAGTCTCGTCCACCCGGTGTCCCGGGCGCATGGGGCAGCGGCCCCGCGGGTGACGGACTGCGGGCGGCCGGCGGCCCAGCGTCACGAAAGCGTCGGGGCCGTCGGCCTCGGTCCGGTCGACGGCCCCGACGGGTGGCGGCTCAGCGGCGGCGGTGGTCGGTGTCCGGGGCGCCGCAGAGGGCGTCGTCGACCAGCTGGCTCTCCGCCTGCTCGATCCGGCGGACGTCGTCCGGGGTGTCGGCGCGGACGCCCGAGAGCGAGAGCGTGACGCTGCGCCGGCCGTCGGCGGTGACCCCGGTCGCCGTGATCCAGCCGGCGTCGCCGCCCTCGTGGCCCCAGGACACCCCGCCGCAGGTCAGCGGGCGGGAGAAGAGTCCCAGTCCGTCCCGGGCCCCCGGCATGAGCGCCTGGAACTCCTCGCCGACCGGAACGGTCTGCAGCATCCGGGCGAGCTGGGCGGGCGGCAGCAGTCGGCCGCCCAGCAGGGCCCGGAGGAAGCGGTCGAGGTCGGCGGTGGTGGAGACCAGCCCGGCCTCCCCGTTGATGCCCAGGCCGACCTGCTCGGTGACGTCGACGGGCAGCTCGCCGGGCCGGAAGCCCTGGTACGTCCGGGCGTGCGGCCGGGGCAGCGTGGGGGACGTCCCGGGCCGGAAGGTGTGGGTGAGGCCGAGCGGCCGGACGATCCGGTCCCGTACCTCCTGGTACCAGGCCTGCCCGTCGACCCGCTCGATGATCATGCCGAGCAGGACGTAACCGGTGTTGCTGTAGCGCCAGTCGGCGCCGGGCCGGAAGTCCGGCGGGTGGCGCAGCGCCCGGTCGACGCTCTGCTCGGGCGTGGAGCCGTCGTAGCGGTGCCGGCGGAAGTCGTCGGCCGAGCTGTAGTCCGGGTAGTCGTCGTGGAGGCCGCTGGTGTGCTGGAGCAGGTGGCGGACGGTGATCGCGCCGCCGTCGTTCCCGTTCCCGGACACCACGCCGGGCAGCCACCGCTCGACCGGGTCGTCCAGGGAGAGCCGGTGCTCGCCGACGAGTTGGAGGACGACGGTGGCCACGAAGGCCTTGGTGACGCTGGCGATCCGGAAGTGGCCGTCCGGCGACACCGGCTGTCCGGTCGTCACGTCGGCGACGCCGCCGGTGGCGGTCACCGTCCGGCCGTCGGCGGTGACCAGCCGGGCCTGCACGCCCGTCACGCCGAGGGCGGTGAGCGCGGCCGCGTCCCGCCGGAGCAGGCTCCGGTCGTCGTACGGCCGGGCCGCCGCGGCGGCGGGCACGGTCGTGGCGAGGGCGCCGGCCAGGACGGCGGCCGACACCAGGGTCCGCCGTACGGAACGGCCGCGCCGTCCTGCGGCGCCAATCGGTGATTTCTTCATGGGAGTTGACGCTAGGTCCGACCGCCGCGCCCGGTCGGTACCCCGAGCCGGTCGGAAAACAGGGTAGTGGGCTGTAGTGCCGGGCCGGTTCGCCGTGATCCAGACTTGGGCGGATGAACCTCCCTGTGGCCGAAAGGCTTTCGGCGACCTGGCGCGCCCTGGGCTACCTGCTGGGCAGCCTGCTCGCCGCCGCGCTCGCCGTGCTCGTGCTGCCCGTCCTCCTCGTCCCGGCGGCGGCGCGCGCGTGGGCCGGCCGCCAGCGCCGCCGCGCCGACGGACTGCTGGGCGCAGCCGCCTCCGGCCCCGTCCGGGCCGGTACCGCGCGCCTGCTCGGGTGGCTCGGTGCCTGGCTCCTGAGCGGCCTGGCGTTCGGGCTCGTCGCGGTGGTGTGCGCGGGCAACACCCTGACCACGGCCGTCACGGTGCCCCTGTGGTGGGCGCTGCCCGCCGGCACCCGGGCGGGCGGCTTCGCCGCCGGTGCCCCGCTGACCGGGTGGGGCCCGGCGCTGACCCTGGGGACGGCGCAGCTGCTGGCCTTCGCCGCGCTGACCGTCTGGCTGGTCCCCCGGCTGGCCCGCCTGCACGCCCGGACCTGTGTGGCCCTGCTGGCGCCGTCGGCCTCCGAGGAGCTGGCGCAGCGGGTGGAGACGCTGACCGAGACCCGGGCCGGGGCGCTCACCGCGCACGGCGCGGAGCTCCGCCGGATCGAACGCGACCTGCACGACGGCACCCAGGCCCGGCTGGTGGCCATCGCGATGCGGCTGGGCGTGGCCCGGGAACTCCTGGACGAGGACCCCGGGACGGTCGCCACCCTGCTGGCGCAGGCCCACCGGACCACCGAGGAGGCCATGGTGGAGCTCCGCGCGGTGATCCGGACGATCTACCCGCCGATCCTGGCCGACCGCGGCCTCACCGGGGCACTGTCCGCCCTCGGGGCCGACGCGGCCCTCGACACCACCCTCGACGTCGGCAGCCTCGGCACCCTCCCCGCCGCCGTCGAGGCCGTCGCGTACTTCGCGGTCGCCGAGGCGCTCACCAACGCCGCCAAGCACAGCGGCGCCACCCGGACGGCGGTACGGGTCGCCCGCACCGGTGACCGGCTGTCGATCGAGGTCACCGACGACGGGAGCGGCGGCGCCGACGAGCGGCTGGGCACCGGCCTCGCCGGGATCCGCCAGCGCGTCCTGGCGCTCGACGGCACCCTCGACCTCCGGAGCCCGGCCGGCGGCCCGACCACGATCACGGTGGGTGTGCCGTGCGGGTCGTGATCGCCGAGGACAACGTCCTGCTCTCCAGCGGGCTGGAACTCCTGCTCACCGCCAAGGGCTTCCGCGTCGCCGCGATCGTCCAGGACGCCCCGGGCTTCCTCGCCGCCGTCGCCGAGCACCGGCCCGACGTCGCCGTCGTCGACGTCCGGCTGCCGCCCGGCTTCCGCGACGAGGGCATCCACGCCGCCATCCGGGCCCGCCGGGAGCAGCCCGGCCTGCCCGTGCTCGTCCTCTCCCAGTACGTCGAGCAGCAGTACGCCGGGGAGCTGCTCTCCGACGGGCGCGGCGGCATCGGCTACCTGCTCAAGGACCGGGTGAGCCGGGTCAGCGAGTTCACCGACGCGCTGCGCCGGGTCGCCGCCGGGGACACCGTGATGGACCCGGACGTGATCGGACAGCTCCTCACCCGGCACGCCCAGGACCCGACGGCCGCCCTGACCCCGCGCGAACGGGAGGTCCTCGCGCTGATGGCCGAGGGGCAGGACAACACCACGATCGCGACCCGGCTCGTCATCACCGACAACGCCGTCCACAAGCACATCGGCAACATCTTCGCCAAGCTCGGCCTCTCACCCGCCGACAGCGGCCACCGCCGGGTCCTCGCCGTCCTCACCTACCTCAGCCGGCGGAGGGCCGTCGGGCTCCCCTGACGCCCGCCGCCCCCACCTCCGGCACCGGTCCGGCAGCCCGCCGAGGTGTGCGGGTCCGGGGGCCGGGGAGACGCTGGGAGCAGGCCGAGGACGGAGGAGGCGAGCCCCATGAGCGACTCGCGCACGACCCACGAGCCGGAACCGCACGGGACCCACCGGCCGGAACCGCACGGGACCCCCGGCTGAGCCCGCCGTGGGACGCCCCGACCACCGCCCCGACCACCGCCCGGAACCTCGCCGGGCGCGGCGCCCCCGGCCGCTCGGCAGCCGCCCGCCCCGGGTGCCGGTGCGGCCGGCACGGCCCGCGGCGCCCGTCGAGCACGTGCCGGCCGGGCTGCGCACCGCCGCCGGGTACGTCTGGCGGCTGGGGCTGCTCGGAGTGGCCGCCTACCTGGCCGTCGGGGTGCTCGGCGAGCTGGAGGTGCCGGTCATCGCGCTGTTCGTGGCGCTGGTGATCACCTCGGTGCTGCGCCCGCTGGTCGACCTGCTGGCCCGGACGCTGCCCCGGTCACTGGCCGTGCTGGTGGCGTTCCTGTGCGCGCTCGTGGTCGTCGGCGGGGTGCTGGCGCTGGTCGGGACGAACGTCGCCGACGAGTGGAACCGGATCGGCGACGAGCTGCGCGGCGGCCTCGGCCGGATCGATCACTGGCTCACCGGCGCCCCCTTCCACCTGCGCGCGGGGACGGTCACCGACCTGCGGGCGAAGGTCGGCGCGTTCGTCTCGGCGCACCGCTCGGCGCTGCTGACCACCGCCCTCAGCGGCGCGAGCCGGGCCGTCGAGCTGGTCACCGGGCTGGCCCTCGCGGTGTTCTGCTCGGTGTTCTTCCTGCACTCCGGCGACCGGATGTGGAGCTGGGCGCAGCGCCAGCTGCCGGCCCGGGCGCGTCCCGTCTGGGGCCGGGCCGGGCAGGCCGCCTGGCGCACCTTCGCCGGGTACACCCGCGGGGTGCTGATCGTGTCGGCGGTCAACGCGGCACTGGTCGGCCTCGCGCTGGCGCTCCTGCGGGTGCCGCTGGTGCTGCCGCTGATGGTGGTGGAGTTCGTCGCGGCGCTGGTGCCGCTGATCGGCTCCCCGATCGCGCTGGCGATCGCCGCGCTGGTGGCCCTGGCCGCGCGGGGGCCGGTGGTCGCGCTGCTGGTGCTGGCGCTGATCGTGGTGATCGGCCAGATCGAGGGCCATCTGCTGCACCCGCTGGTGCTGGGCTGGTCGGTGCGGATCCACCCGGTGGCGATCGCGCTGTCGGTGATCGGCGGCGCGGTGCTGGCCGGGGTACTGGGCGCGGTGGTCGCCGTACCGGTGGTGTCGGTGGCCTGGGCAGTACTCACCGAACTGCGCGACCACGGACCGCCGGCGGCGCGGGGGCGTGCCGGGCCAGGGGGCAACGGTCCAGGCATCTCGAAGCGCTGAAATCCGGGCAATCGGCAGAAGACCGCCCGTTCGAGTGAAGATCGAACTTCGAAACCCCGTCCCGCCCGGCTGTCACCGAGGATGCGACCGCAGGTGTCCACCGACAGCACACCCATGAGGAGAACAACGTGGCGGAGAAGCGACTCAAGTCCTGGGGCAACAACCGCTCCGGCCAGCTCGGTGACGGCACCTGGACGGACTTCCGCACCACCGCCACCACCGTGCTGGGCCTGACCAGCGCCGAGGTGGTGAGGATCGCCGCCGGTGGCACCGGCCCGACCAACGGCCACGGCCTGGCGCTGCTGACCGACCGTACGGTCCAGTCCTGGGGCTCCAACAACTCCGGCCAGCTGGGCGACGGTTCGGTGTTCAGCCACAACGCGCCCGGCCAGGTGGTCAACCTCTCCAACGCCACCGACATCGCCGCGGGCGGCTCGCACAGCCTCGCCCTGCTGGCCGACCAGACCGTGGTGGCCTGGGGGAAGAACAACTACGGCCAGCTGGGCAACGGCACCAACACCGACAGCAGCGTGCCCGTGCGGGTCGAAGGCCTCAACAAGGTGATCGCGATCGCGGGCGGCCTCAACCACAGCCTCGC